>JBKPGQ010000332.1:0-1082 GCA_046729455.1 Verrucomicrobiota bacterium | reverse complement strand
TGTTCAATCGACTCCGCCGCCACTCGCAGCGCGTTCTTGATTGCCAGTGGCGTGCTCGCGCCATGCGCGATGATGCAGATGCCGTTCACGCCGAGAAGCGGACTGCCGCCGTACTCTTCATAGTTCGTCTTGTCCTTAATTGTTCCAATGGCATTCTTCGCGAGGAATGCGCCCACCTTTCGCATCGTTGTGCGCATGAGTTCGTGCTTGAGCCATTGGAACATCGCCACCGCGATCGATTCGCACGTTTTCAAGATCACGTTGCCAACGAATCCGTCGCAGACGACAACTTCAACCGGATCTTCAAAAAGATGTCGACCTTCTATGTTGCCGACGAAGTTAAGCGAACTTGGTCTCAGCATCTTAAACACTTCCTTGGTTAATTCGGTGCCCTTGACGTCCTCGTCGCCAAGCGAGACCAAACCAACGGTCGGATTCTTGTAATGGAGAACATGACGTGAATAGACCGAGCCCATGAACGCGTATTGAAGAAGATGTTCTGGGCGCGCATCGATATTCGCGCCTGCATCGATCAAAACGAAGACATTCGTTTCGGTCGGAAGCACGGCCGCGATACCCGGCCGATCGATTCCTGGCAACGTGCGAAGCTTAATCGTGCCCGCGGCGACGGACGCGCCCGTATGACCTGCGCTCACGACTGCATCCGCTTGCCCGCGCTTAACGAGATCGAAGGCGCGGCTTACTGATGAATCCTTCTTTCGCCTGACCGCCGACCATGCGCGGTCGCTCATATCAACTACTTGCGTCGCGTGTGTGATCTCGATCCGGCTGTCATTGCAGCCATGCTTCTTGAGTTCCGCTTCGATCCGCGCGGAGTCGCCAACAAGAAAAAGTTTATTGATGTGAGGGTAATCGCGCAGCGCCATAACGGCGCCGGCAACGAGGTTAGGCGGGCCAAAGTCACCGCCCATCGCGTCGAGGGCGATCTTCATCGGTGCGAAACTTTGCGGACTTTAGCCGCCGAATGCAAAGTGAAAATCTTACTTTCCCTCAAGCGTCAGCACCTGTCGCCCGCGGTAATAACCGCACGAGGGGCAGGCGATGTGCGAGGGAACGGTGCT
>JBKPGQ010000331.1:0-1380 GCA_046729455.1 Verrucomicrobiota bacterium | reverse complement strand
AAAATCAATCCACGATCTGCTCAAGCTCACCGTAAGCGAGGCGATCGTATTTTTCGCGCAAATCGGCGAGAACAAGAGCTTGTCCAAACCCCTTAGCGTGCTTGAGGAGGTCGGGCTTGGCTACCTGCAGTTAGGCCAGCCCCTGAACACGCTGAGTGGCGGCGAATCGCAGCGACTCAAACTGGTCGGGCATTTGCGTGAAACCGAAAACGTTCAACGCCCAAACGGGAAGGCAACTCCGATGAATCGCGAGCATGCGACGAAAGTCGGTGTTGGCAATTTGTTTATCTTCGATGAACCGACTACGGGACTTCACTTCGATGATGTGGCAATGCTGCTGCGATTATTTCAGCAGCTGGTCGATCGCGGTCATTCCATCGTGGTGATCGAGCACAATCTCGAAGTGATCAAGTGCGCCGATTGGATTGTCGATCTTGGCCCGGAAGCAGGAGACGCAGGCGGGGAGGTAGTTGCTGTCGGAACGCCGGAGCAAATCGCGAAAATCGAGAATTCGCACACCGGGAAGTTCTTGCGGCAGATTCTGTCGAAATCGCACAAAGCGCTGCATGTCATCCCGAGCCGCGAAGACGGCGAGGGAACTCACAAAACATCTCGCGAATCCGTGAGGTCCTTCGCTTACGCTCAGGATGACCGCTCGGAGCTAGCGCGAGCCGCTGAGGAAGCACCCCGTTTTCGGGTGAATGGAGACAATGCGATCCAGGTTCACGGTGCACGCGAGCACAACCTGAAGAACATCGACGTCAAAATCCCGAGGGAGCAAATGGTGGTCATTACCGGTCTGAGTGGCTCCGGCAAATCCACGCTCGCATTTGATATTCTGTTTGCGGAGGGACAACGACGCTTTCTCGACAGCATGTCGCCGTATGCACGGCAATTCGTCGAGCAGCTCGAAAAGCCGGATGTCGATTTGGTCAGCGGATTGCCTCCCAGTGTGGCGATTGAGCAACGGGTTACACGCGGAGGAGGGAAATCGACAGTCGCGACAGTGACGGAAGTTTACCATTTTCTCCGGCTGCTTTTCGCAAAAACCGGAACGCAATTTTGCCCGGACTGCGATTTGCCCGTGGAGAAACAAAGCCTGGCCGCCATTGCCAAACAAATTGAATGGATAGCGAAACGCGGGCCGGTGAGAGTGCTTGCGCCATTGGTCAAGGCTCGAAAAGGTTTTCACACCGAAGTCGCGCGCTGGGCGGAACGTCAAGGGTTCGACACGCTGTATGTGGATGGAAAACTGGTTTCAGTTTCGCATTTTCGAAAATTGGAGCGGTTCAAAGAGCATACGATCGATGTGGTCGTCGGTCTCATCGATCGGAAGCGAATTGCTGAGACGCGCGACGTCGTTCGTCGGGCGCTGGAGAT
>JBKPGQ010000330.1:0-1237 GCA_046729455.1 Verrucomicrobiota bacterium | reverse complement strand
GCCACCCGTCGTGATTTGCCCGGAATAAATTCGGAAGAACGAAAGCTCGCCGAAGTGCTCTTCATTCATCGTCTTGAACACTTGCAGCACCGGCTCGGTGCCGCCGACTTTCACTTGCACCTGGGCGCCGCTGCGCGCGTTTTCTGCATCGACCTTGTCGCGATCGAGCGGCGAGGAACCGTATTTCGCGATGAAGTCGAGCAGGCGCCCGACGCCGACGTTCGACGCGGCCGACGTGCCGAAGAGCGGGATGAACATCTGCGCCTGCACCGCCGCGTGAATGCCCGCGCGAAATTCCTCCTCCGACAACGAACCTTGCTCAAAAAATTTGTTCAGCAACGCGTCGTCCGATTCGGCGATGAATTCGATCAATTCACGATGCAGTTGTTCGGCACGCTCTTTCCATTCGCCCGTCGCCGGTTCTTCGCGAAACTTTCCGCTCCCGTCGGTTTCATACGTCACCATTTCGCTGCGCAACACGTCGAGCACCTGGTTGAAGTTCGGCCCGGGATTAATCGGCACATTCAGCGGAAAAACCTTTGGCCCATATTGCGCGCGCGCGTCGGCCAGCACTTCGTCGAAGTGCGCGTTCTGTTTGTCCACGGCGTTGACCACGATCACCTTCGGGATGCCGCAGTCCGTCGCGCAATTCCACACCCGCTCCGTGCCGACGCCGATGCCGTGTTGCGCGTGCACCACCACGAGCGCGAAATCCGCCACGCGCACTGCCGCAAGCGCCTCGCTGATGAAGTCGAGATAGCCCGGCGTGTCGAGGATGTTCAGTTTCTTGCCCATCCACGTGCAATGCAGCAGCGAAGTTTGCGTGGAAATCTGGTGCTGCTTTTCGCTGACGTGACAATCCGAAACGGTGGTGCCTTGCGCGATGTTGCCCATGCGCCCGATGACGCCCGCGCAGGCGAGCATCGCCTCGCTGAGCGTCGTCTTGCCGGACGACGCGTGACCTACCAAGGCAAAATTCCGAAGATCCCCTGCAGAAGGCGTGGCCATAAATCAAATCCGCTCCTAAGCAGGCCTCTAATTCGCCGCGGGCGCAAGCTGAAATCTTCGGCTGGTTACGCGGGCTTTGTGATCGGACATCATGCCCATCGCGCAGAGATAGGATGCGGCGCTCGCCGGAACAAACTTTTTTGGTTAACATTGACGATCGATGGCCGAAGAACACTCAGGCATCCCGCTCGCCGAAGTTTTGCGGGCCGCGAACGAGCTTGTCTCCGCC
>JBKPGQ010000329.1:0-5327 GCA_046729455.1 Verrucomicrobiota bacterium | reverse complement strand
AGTTGCGACATCCGGCTCGTGACCGGCTGTGGTCCGTGGGAGAACAGCGGCCCCACCTACCGAATGTCGGAGATCCTGAGGAATCGCGGCATCGCTCATCATCTGGACGACTGGGGCCCGGAGGGCGGGCACGAATGGCCGTACTGGCATCACCAAATGTGGGAGTACGTCGGCACGCACTACTAAAACTCTTCGCCTCGCTCGGATCGTTCACCATGGCAAAGGAACTCACCGGCGGCTGCGCCTGCGGATCCATCCGCTACCAGCTCCTCGACAAACCGATGTTCGTACACTGCTGTCATTGCGACGACTGCCAGCGGCTGACAGGCAGCGCGTTCGTACTCAACGCGATCATCGAGACTCAGGCGATCAAGCTGCTCCGCGGCAAGCCGGTAGCCGTGGCGGTGCCACGGGAGAACGGTCTGCACGAAATCTACCGCTGCCCCAAGTGTCAGACCGCGGTCTGGAGCGACTATGGGCGCAGGCCCAATATTCGGTTCGTCCGAGTCGGAACGCTCGACAAGCCCGGCGCTCTGAAGCCGGACGTGCACATCCACACTCGATGGAAAGCGAAGTGGCTCAAGCTTCCGAAACGAACGCCGTCGTTCCGGGATTACTACAACACCAGCAAGCTCTGGCCCAAGGCCAGCCTCAAACGCCTCAACACCGCGCTCGGAAAGACGAGCAAGTAACCGGGCTCGCTCTGAAACTCTGCGCTCACAACCGCTCAACCATCCAATCTCTCAACGTCTCAACAATGCCAGTCCGGTCGGAGACTCGCCGTGGAGAGCTCGGACTGTTTTGACATTAGCGTCACCTAACGAGTAAAAGGGTAAGAATGATTCCGCTAACTGCCTTATGGCTTCCCATTCTGCTTTCGGCTGTGATTGTCTTTTTCGCCAGCTTCATCATGCATATGGTGCTCGCTTATCATAAAAGTGATTACCGCAGACTGCCCGATGAAGACCGTGTGACCGACGCGTTGCGAAATGCGGGCGTGACGCGGGGTCCCGCCTATTTCTTTCCGTATTGTTCGTTCAAGGAAATGAAATCGGCGCCCATGGTCGAGAAAATGAAGCGCGGACCGGTGGGGTTGTTGACTGTGCTGCCCAGCGGGCCGCCGGCGATGGGAAAGAATATGGTCCAATGGTTTTTGTATTGCGTGGTGGTCAGCATCTTTGCGGCTTACCTTTCCGGCCGGACGCTGGCGCCTGGGACCGATTTCTTACAAGTATTCCGCGTTGTTGGTATCATCGCTTTGTTAGGATACGGCGCAGCCCATGTCCAGGAATCGATTTGGAGCGGCCGCAGCTGGGTAGTCACGTTCAAGCATCTTTTCGATAGCGTGATTTACGCGGCGCTAACAGCCGGAACATTCGGCTGGCTGTGGCCGAAATCGCTCTAACTTCTTTTCGTCTTGCGCTGTAGTTCGAGAAGCATCGGTCCTACACAACTCGGCGTGAATGTCACTCCGCGGAGACAATGTACTGTTCGAGTTTTCCGTCCGGCACGGCGTAGGTGCTAATTTCCAAAGTTTTCTTTTGAAATTTTGCCCGGTAGCGGCGCGCAGTCATTCCACCGCGCAACCCTTCGCTGACCAATTCGAACTCAGTGGGAGCGCCGAGAGGTCCGAGGCTACTCGCAAGGTCTTGCAAACATTGTTTATCAAAATAAGCGTTGCCGTTGTCGGTAAAAAGTGAGCGATCGACCTTACCTTTTTGGAGACCAACCATGATCGCTTTTGCCTTTGCCAGCGAGTCACCATCACCAGTCGGGGCGAAGATTATTTCGCCGATCTTATTCGCGAGATTCACGGCTGCTCGATTTGCATCCATGTTAGTCAACACGATGACCGCAGCATGATCGTCGGGATAAACTGCGTTCTGCGCCGTGAACCCTGAGACTTCCCCGCCATGAGCAAACACCCGGCGACCGTTGACCAAACTCACGCCGACACCCAAGCCGTATTGAGTGCTGGCGCCATTCTTGAGCAACTCCGCTCTTTCTATCTCGCGGTAAGACTGTGGTTTTAGAATCGCCTGGTCGATCATCGAGATATCCCACTTGGCTAAATCGGAAGCCGTCATCGCCAGCTCGCCTGCGGCAAACAACCAGCCTTTTCCTTCCTTCGGAGCGGGACGCGCCGGGCCGAGGCCGTAGCGATGATAACGAGTCGGCGCTCCGGTTGGCAGAGGCGAGCTATCGCAATCGAACACGGTCTTCATTCCGAGCGGATCGAAGACGCGGCGGTGCAGGAAGTCGACCACGGACATCCCGCTAAGTCGCTCTACAATCACGCCGGCGATAACGTAGTTCGTGTTGCTGTATTGCCATTTGGTTCCCGGCTCGAAATCGAGCGGCTTTTGCGACCAGCCTTTCAAGATTTCCGCCGGGGAAACCGGGTTCATCATCGAAGGCATCACATAATCTTGTGGCCAGTAATCCTGGTAACCGGAAGTCATCGAGAGCACTTGGCGGACCGTAACTTCGTTCGCTCGTGTCAGGTCGGGTAGCCAGCGTCCAACGGGATCATCAAGCGAGAGGTTGCCTTCCTCAGCCAGGAGAAGAATGGATGCGGCGGTGAATTGTTTGCTGATCGATCCAATGCTGTAAATCATCGAAGTCGTCGCGGGCCGATGCGATACGATGTCGGCCAAACCGTAAGCTTTGGTGTAAGCCAGTATTCCATCCTTCACCACCGCGATCGAGGCACTCAGGACTCCGCTTTTGCTCAGCATTTTCGCGGCTGCGTCGTCGATTCTCTTACTGACCTCGGGTGGAAGAGAATTTGTCGTCGCGGACGGCGCTGGCGAAGGTGTTGGTTCGCTAAAGGCCGCGTGATCGAAAAGAAAGAAAACCGACAGAACAACACTCACGCGAGCGATTGAAATGTTTTTCATAGCGTCTGGATCTGTGGAAGCGTAGCGGCCGCTATTCGGAAGGCGAGCAAAAGCTCGGCAAGCCGCGCGGCTCAGGAGGCGACTTTTGGGATCTCCAGTCGGATGCTTTGGGTTAACCGATTCGATACGTTCGGAGTTTGATGCTTTGCTTGCCCAGCTCCGCACCGCTGCGTTTCTGGGTGAAACACTCCCACATCATAAGCCGCTTACGATGGGCAAAACCCGGTCCGTCAGTCTTCCGGCTTCCGAATACCGATCTCGCCCGGCTTGAAATCGACTTTCTCGAACTTAGCCTTATCGAGGTCCCAGATCCCATGCAGTTCCGCGCTCCAATGGGGGCCCGGGGCGAGATTCGGTCTGTTCTCGGCAAAAATATTTAGCAACAACTTGTGGTCCTTGAATTCAAAAGTCACCACGTCCGGATTGTCCGCCCTAAACGTGTAGCTGTCCTTTTCCATCGGATATTTTTTTAAATAGCGTCTCTGCCAGTCGCGATCGAAATATTTTACCACGTCCGGCCAGATCTTCTCTTCGCGTGTGATTTTGTCGTTCGCGATCTGATAGACAACCAGATCTTCGTCACCCCATTTCCTGTGATGCCACACGGCCACCCAATCGCTGCCGTTCCATTTTGCGCCCGCCGCGCCGCGCCCACCCTTCCAGGTAACACCGTCGCCGGTTTCGATTTCCTTCAACACTGCGTACGGTTTGAGACGAACGAGCAAGTTGGGCAGCCCTGGATCTACATTTGAATCCTCATCTCGCACTTCATAAAGAATCGCGAATCGTCCATCTGGCGAAATCGTGTCCTCGCCAACCTCGTATTCTCTCGGAACTTCCGGGTACTTCTTCGCTTCCTCTGGCGGCGACGCGCTCTCCTCCTGTCCGCAAATCACTGGAGTAATCGAGAGAGCAATCGCAATGGAACTGATTAGCACCTTCATATTGCCGCGATCGTAAACCACTGGCAGCAATTCGTCACTACCATAGACGCCCTTCCATCATAAGCCGCTTACGATGGATGAACTCTACGTATTGTGCTGTAGCGGCAGGGGCGAGGCGCCCGCACGCCCCTTTTGTTTGAAGTACTGCGCGCGGATCGACGAGCGTGAGTTGTGCGAGTTTGCGCGCTTCAAGGCGCCGCACAGTGTGACCTTCGTCAAAGAGCTACCCCAAACTGCGACCCACATTTACCTCTTCGTTATTCGCGAACCTGAATCAGGATTGAACCTATCCCAGCACCTTGCGACCATTCGCGATGTGCGCGTTGAATGTCCCGCAGCGGAATCACCGCTTTGATCGGCACGAAAAGTCTGCCGGTTCGGAGTAAATCGAAGAGCGCTTCTAAGTCAGGCAGGAAATGTTTCGAGTCGCGACTGATGAAGTAGAACTTCGTCCTTTTGCCTGTCCAGAACACCAGGTTCCTTGCAAGCAGCTTGATAACAGCAGGCAGCGCGGGGCGCGGAGCAGTCCCGGACAAAGCTGGCAAGTTAAGACCGTAGCCCACTAACACGCCGCCTTTTCTTAGAATGGAGTAAGACTCATCCCAGCTCTCGAATCCAAGCGGGTCAAAGACGGCATCCATTCCACCGGTCGCCTGCATGGCGCTGATCCATTCCTTACCCGAGTAAGCGTAAGGTGTAGCTCCTGCCTGAATTAACTCAGGATGTTTACGACCTGAAGCTGTGCCGTAAACTGTAGCTACTTGCATTTTCGCAAGCGTGAGCAGTGCATAGCCAACGGCGCCACTAAGCCCATGAACAAACACCTTGTCGCCAGCTTCGACGCGTGCGGCGCGCATGACCATGCCGTAGGCAGTACTCCAATCCAGGATCACGGCGGTCGCTTGTTGTGAGTCAACACCTTCGGGAACTGACACGAGATACTTCTCAGCGACGTTAATCAGCTCTGCTTCAGCTCCGTAGATCGATAGGCAAGCTACTCTGGCGCCGATGCGAAACTTGGTGCTTCCAGAGCCATTTGCACTTACTCGGCCGACAAAGCAGTAGCCCGGCGTAAACGGCGGTTTCTTCTGCATCGGATAAGTGCCGCGGCGCATATTGATGTCCGCGCCCGAAAAGCCGGAAAACTCCACCTGCACTTGCACCTCGTTAGCCGATGGCGCTGGAATCTCCTCTTGAACGACTGTGATCTTCGACTCGTCACCGAACCCGGTGATCAGAGCCTTCTGAATCATTGCCATAGTTTAGTTGATACTACTCAGGTTCATTAACTCTTCTTATCTGGATCTCACGAACGCCATAGGTTCGCGCTTGCCCTCAACTCCGTAAAGGAGCGTGGCTCTGACGGAGCTTTACGCTCTCAACCATCCACCTTCCTGTACCCTCGCACCAAACATCATCCCGACAACGGCGTCTGCAATGCGGCAAAGTACCAGATCCAACCCCCCAATTTGAATTGCGAGGG
>JBKPGQ010000328.1:0-10071 GCA_046729455.1 Verrucomicrobiota bacterium | reverse complement strand
TCGTTTGTGCTTACTTGATGTATCCAGCGTTCCTGCGCTGGGCCGTGCCGCGAAAAAGCAAAATCGTCGAGGCAGAACCTACGCATGCATTTTGGTCGCGCCGGTTTGCCTTGCTCTCGTTAGCCGTCATTTTGCTGGCAGTAGGTCTGGGATTTGGCCTGACGAAGGTGAACACAGATCCGAGCCTTATGGCCTATTTCAAGCCGAATCGGGAACTTCGCGATGGATTAGAATTCGTAGATCGCACGGGCGGCTGCAACCCGCTCACACTGGTCGTCTCCGCGACGAACGGCAGCAGGCTGAATACGGATGAAGCTTACCAAAAAATGTGGAGGCTGCATGGCGCGCTGGAGAACGAGAAAGACGTTGGCACTGTGATTTCGTTGCCGACTCTTCTGGCCGAAGGCGATCGCACGCCGTTTTCGTTTCTCCTCAGCTACGAAAAGATGATGGAGATCATGGAGCAACCGAAGTATGCGCGCGTGGCCAAAAGTTTTGTGACGGAGGACCGTGAGGAAGCAGTGTTCATGCTCCGTATGACCGAAGCGCGTCGTACCAAATATCGTGTCGATGTTGTGAACGATCTTCGTGCCGTTTGCCGCAAATACGGATTCAAGGCTGATCTTGTCGGCGGCATTTATTACTTGCAAGGCCGACTCGCAAAACTCGTTGCTGAAAGCCTGGTGACTGGATTGTTCTGGTTGAATTTGTTGTTTGTTGTGATCGCGTTGGTGGTCGCCCGATCCGTCCGCGGTGCGGTAGCGATGATCGCGAGCCTGACGCTTGTGCCGCTGTCGATGCTTGGAGGCATCGGCTGGTTCCATGTGCCGGTAGACATTATCTCTGCGCCGGCCACGAACGTCTGCATCGGCATTGCGATCGATTCGATGATTCATCTCGTTTTCGGGGTCCGTCGGGCGCAGCGTGACGGAAAGAAAGGGTGGGACGCCTGGGTGACTGGACGCGAAGAGCAATGGCGCGGGATCGTTTATTCCGACGTGATCATCGCCGCAGGATTTGCCATTTTTGTGTTGTCGGATTTTCCGCCGACGCAGCGTTTCGGCCTTGTGGTCTTGGCGGGATGCATCATCGATATCCTCGCAAATCTCTTTGTTCTGCCGCTGCTGGGTGGCGCGCCGTTGAAAAAGCGCGTTTGAGGACGCGCTTGCGATCCGGGTCGCAGGAGCAGCGTATTCATAAAATGCGCCAATAATCTTATCACTTGGTGCGACGGGCTTCGATTCGCATGAACGGATGCTCGAATGAACAGTAAAAGAAGAGACCCCAATCGGGGGAATCGGACGTGAGCCCGATGGGCAGACCCAGGCCAATGACCAGTTGTGCATCGTTCGGCAGGTTGAACGCGCAACGCGCGCCAGGAGAAATGAGCGCAGTCGTAGAGCGGTTCACAGTGGCCTCCGGTGAGAGCACGCCTTCGGCGATATCATCGTTCCATCCAGCAACCGTTTCGAGCATGAGATTTAGGTCGCGGCTCACGGCGAAAATAGCGCTGGCGCCAAGATTGTAATTCGTAAGGTCGTGGTTCCGCGCGTTGGGAAATACCGACATCCCGGCGTTGAAATGCAGTGTCCAACGGTCGCTCACGATCTTGCTGAAAGGCAGATTGGTCTCGTAACCCACGCTCCCGACGCCCAGGTCCTTGTCGCGATCGCCGGTCGGAAGGACAAGAGAGAAACGTGGCGCGAAAGCTGGAGTGCGTTCGTCTTCAGTCAACGCCTGCAGACGATAGTTAAGCCGCATATCTTCCATGCCGTTGTCGTCTTCCGTGAAGGCGTACGGAATGGTGTAAGAGAACTGATTCATCTGACTGAAGACCGGCCACTCCTGGGTGAAACTCGGGGTGATCTCACGCGAGCCGTTGATGAAATTGATCGGAACATTCAAGATGTGCTGCACTACACCCGGCTCCTGGTTATAAGCTTCTTCAATGAAAAACGAGTTGTCCTGGATTCCTTTGGCCAGTGGCTCGGAGGCGATCGAAGTAGCGACCAGCGGCACAGGGCTTGCCACAGCCAGAAGGCGAGCGATGGCAACAAAGACGCACGATTTCGATTTTGCACTAAGAGCCGAGAACTGCGGATGTTTCATACCAGGCGATGTTATTCGGCCAATCTTTCCGCAGGAATCGCACAAAGTCGCGAGATATTGAAAGTGATTCGAATCCGGTTACGGCCGTTTTTGATTGGCCAGCGCTTGAAATTACCCAAGGCTGGTAGTTGGTTTAGCTTCTTGATCAAACCGATGCAGGCCGCGTTTTATCAGTCTGACTCTGACCAGCCACATCCGGGACGGGCGCGCGCGATCATCAAAGCGCATCCGGAAGTCCGGCAATTAATGGTGCGCAATCCGTGGACGGCGCTCATCGCCGTCTCAATCGTGGCGATGCAAACGGCGATCGCGTATGGAATGGGAAGTCTAGGATTCGGTTACTGGTGGCTCAGTCTTCTCATCGCGTATTGCGTTGGCGCATTCGCGAATCATGCCAATTACGTCATCATTCACGACGCAACTCACAACCTGATTTTCCGGAACAAAAGCTGGAACAAGATGGTGGGTATCATCGCCGATCTTCCCAATCTCACGCCGGGCGCGATGGGGTTTCGTGTCTATCATTTAAAGCATCATTCGCATCAGGGCGATTACGAATACGACGCGGACCTGGCGAACCATTGGGAGGCAAGGCTCGTTGGCAATAAGTGGTATCGCAAGGCGATCTGGCTCATGCTCTTTCCGTTTTTTCAAGTGACGCGCCCGCCACGGTTGAAAGCGATCAAGATGTGGGACCGCTGGTTCTTTATCAATTTTGCATGTGCTGCGCTCTACGACGTGGCAGTCGTTTATTTTTGTGGTTGGCCGGGATTTCTTTATCTCGTATTTGCGTTTTTCTTTTCAATTGGATTGCATCCGGTCGGCGCTCGCTGGATTCAGGAGCATTACACGTACGATTTCGACCAGGAAACGTTCAGCTATTACGGACCAATCAATCTTGTAGCGCTAAACATGGGGTATCACAACGAGCACCACGATTTGCCCTCCATCCCGTGGAACAATCTGCCGAAACTGCGCGCAATGGCGCCGGAATTTTACGGCAACCTCAAATATCATTCATCATGGAGCCGGTTGCTGTTCCAGTTCGTTTTTGACAAGCGATACAGCCTCTATTCCCGGGTTGAACGAATGAACGAGAGGACGCACTTTCAAGCAGTGCCCGACATGGCGGCCAATCAAATGGGCAGTCTTGATCTGAGTGCCAGGCCCATTAGTTTCTAACAATGGCGGAGCGATTATACATCTCGAACAAGAACGAAACTGTACGCATGTTCGAGAGCGATTTTATGGAGTTTTTTTCACGGGTGCATCCGGTGACTCCGTTGGTGCTGTACCTGCCGGTTGTTGCCTGTATGCTTTACGTCTCTCTGTGGCAACGGCAATTGTCGTTCATTGCAACAACAGCACTGTTTGTACTCGGGGTTTTGCTCTGGACGCTGACCGAGTATCTCATCCACCGGTACGTATTCCATTACGAACCCAAGACCCGTTGGGCAAAACGATTGCACTATGTGATTCACGGCGTGCATCATGATTATCCCAATGATGCGCGACGGCTTGTTATGCCCCCAGTTGTAAGCATCCCGCTCGCGTTTCTGTTTTATGGTCTGTTTCTTCTGGTTTTTGGGAGCCTGACGCCGGCCGTGTTTGCCGGTTTGGTTTTCGGTTATGTCTGCTATGACATGCTCCATTACGCAACGCACCATCTCGCCATGAAACGCGGCGCATGGCTGTGGTTGAAGCAGTATCATCTCCGCCATCACTTCAAGGATGATCACGTTGGATACGGCATCAGCTCGCCGCTTTGGGATTACGTTTTCCGTACGACGCGAAAATAACGCCTGCGGTACCCCTCAACTGATTCACTGATGCCGCTGAGTGGGGGCCGCCATCGCAGCAAAAATCTTGTCCTGAATCGGAAAATCGCTAGATTGGCTGCCCCGACACGGAACTCTGCGGATGCAGCAGAGAACCCCCGTAAGGAATCTGTGAACTACAAAAACTCTCAATTTTGCTGGGACGCGCCGTCCGTAGGGACGGGAGCGAGCGAAAGACAGTGTACGATTTGATGAATCAGGACCCGGCAAAACTTAGTCTGAGCAATTTCCTTGCGGGCGAAAGCAACGACCCGCTGCAAGCTCCAGCGAGCTTTACAAACTGGATGCGCGTCGGCGCGTGGGCGGTTGAATTGTACGAACCTGAGCTGCTTGCCACAGCGGACGCACGGACACTGATCAGTTACGGTGGAAAACCGCGGCCGGTAATTAATCTCTGCTCCTATAATTATCTTGGTCTCGCCAATCATCCGGAGGTGCTGCTCGCGGCGCACGAGGCGCTCCGCACTCATGGGCTGGGAGCATGCGGATCGCCGATGTTATCCGGTATGACCGATCTGCATCGCGAACTTGAACGACGCGTCGCAAAGTTTCTCCAGCGCGAGGACGCCATGCTTTTCAACAGTGGATTTGGCGGCGCGCTGGGAACGATCTCAGGTCTTCTTCGCAAGAGCGACGTGGCTATTCTGGATAACCGGTCGCACCTCAGTCTGCGCGATGGCGCGGTGCTGTCCCGGTGCCGCACGGAAAAATTTGAGCATAATGACGCGGCCTCGCTTGATGCCGCGTTGAGCCGCCAAAAAGGGCGGCGCCAACTCGTGATTATTGAAGGCATTTATTCAATGGACGGCGATTTCGGCAACCTGACGGAATTAATTGCTGTCGCGGAATCTCACGGCGCGAGTGTTTTTATTGACGAAGCTCATTCCATGCTGGCATGTGGCGAACACGGCCGCGGGGCAGCGGAGAGGTTTGGGATAGAAGAGCACGTTCCGCTCCTTTATGGGACGTTTTCCAAGGCCTTTGGAGCACTGGGAGGGTTCGTTGCCGGTTCCAAGGAAACACTGCAATACCTCCGATTTTACGCGCATCCGTATGTTTATTCGTGTGCGCTGCCGCCTGTAGTCATCGCGGCGATTCTAAAAGCACTAGAGCTCGGCACCGGGCAGCCGGAACTGCGGACCCGCCTTTGGGAAAACGCCGATTACTTCCACGCGCAGCTGCGAGGTCTCGGACTGGATACTGGAGAATCGACGACCTACGTGATGCCGATTGTCATTGGTGATCGGGAACGCATGTATCGGCTCGGGCACGAACTGCGAAGACGAGGTCTATGGGTTGCTCCGGTTGATTATCCGGCCGTACCACAACATAGAATATGTTTCCGTGCTTGTGTGACTGCTAAACACACACGCGCAGACCTGGACGAAGCTTTGAACATCCTCGCAGACACACTCGTTCCAGCGGCACTGCAAAAGCAAAGCGCCTAGCAGGCTGGCAGGAAGGATGCGTAAGTCTGCCACACTTGATTCGGAGAACTCTCGAGCATCGCAACGCTCGGCGTAATTATTGATGCTTCAAGGAACAGAGGCGCCGTCGTCACGCGTCGAAGCCACATACAAATGGCGCGAGGTCGAGGGAGTTCTCGATCTCCATTTCTACAGACCAATAGGGTTTTGGTTGGCCCAGTTTTTTGCGCGGCTCAAGATGACTCCGGCGAGCGTGAGCTTGCTGGCCGGCATCTTTGGCGTCGTTGCGGGACACCTTTATTATTATCGCAATCTGAGCATCAACGTCGCGGGGATGATGCTCCATGTTTGCGCGAATACACTCGATAACGCGGATGGGCAGCTCGCGCGTCTGACGCGTCGCGAAAGCCGCGAGGGCCGCATCATTGACAGCATCGCCGACCACCTGGTCTTTGTCAGCGTTTACGTGCACCTGACCCTCCGTTGTCTATTCGAAGGCTCGTCGCCAGCCATCTTCCTTATCGCCTTTGCTGCTGGGATCAGTCACGCATTGCAAGGAGCAGCGGCTGATTATTATCGCAGCACCTATCTGTATGTTGTAACGACCGGGGCGCGGACGGGTGTAGATTCCTCGTCCGGACTGCGATCGGACTACTTGAAGTTGACCTGGCGTCACACACCGTGGCAGAAGCTCCTGCTCGCATTGTATTTGAACTTTACCCGGCAACAGGAAATGCTGGCACCAGGCCTAAAAACGTTGCGTGATCTCGTCCGCAAATCGTTTCACGGCGAAATTCCTGACCGGGTAAGAACGCGTTATCAAGATTTGGCTAGCCCGATGCTCAAGTGGTGGGGACTCTTGATGACGAATGTCCGGATGCTGGTCCTGTTTGCGCTTCTGTTCATCAGCCAACCGGCTTATTACTTCTGGTTTGAGCTGATCCCGCTCAATTTGCTGTTCATTTATCTCCTGCGTCGCCAGGAAAATATGGCCGAGTCGGTGCTGAAAATTGCCCAGAGTTCGCAAAATTTAGCGTAGCTATTCTTCTGCGTGTCGAAGATTGAAATCTCAGAGGTCAGCTCGCGCCGGGAACGCAATGCGTTCATCAAGTTTCCATGGCGAATCTATGCCAATGATCCTGCCTGGGTGCCGCCGTTAATAATCGAACGCAAAACGTTCCTCGATCCTAAACGGCATCCGTTCTACGGACATGGCGACGCTGCGTTATTTCTCGCGCGGAAAAACGGCGAGATCGTTGGCCGAATCATGGCGAGCGACGATCCGAATTACAATTCATTGCACCAATCGAATGTCGGCTGCTTCGGCTTGTTTGAGTGCATCAACGATCGCCACGTGGCTGCCGCGCTCTTTGAACGCGCGGAAAGTTGCCTTCGCGAAAAAGGACGCACTGAAATCATGGGGCCAATTGACTACTCGACGAACTATGTCTGCGGCCTTTTGATTGAAGGGTTTCAGTTTCCTCCGACGATACTGACCGCACATAATCCGCCGTACTATCGGGACCTGATCGAGAGCTGCGGTTTTACAAAAGCGAAAGATTGGTACGCCTGGTGGTTTGCCGATCCGGCAAAAGCCGCGGCCCGTTTGCGACCACTGAGCGAACGTTTTCAGAAGCGTTGGCCGGTCACGATTCGAGCCGGAAATCTCAAGAATATTCGCCAAGAAAGCAGGCGACTCCGCCAGATTTACAATCAAGCGTGGAAACACAACTGGGGTTTTGTGCCGTTCACGGAAGCAGAGATCGAGTTTATGACGCACGAGCTCAAGCAGCTCGTGATCCCGGAATTCGCGCTCATTGCGGAAGTTGGCGACGAGCCGGCCGGGTTCATCTTATGTGTGCCAGACATCAACGTCGCTCTGCGCCATACCAATGGCAGGCTTACGGCTTTTGGATTGCCAATCGGGCTTCTAAAACTCCTTTATTACAAGAGCCGCATCCGGACGGCGCGGCTTATCGCGCTTGGCGTGATCGAAAAATATCGCCGTGCGGGTATTGCCGAAATGCTTGTGCTGCGAATTGTCGAAGACGCAATGATCAAACGTGGATTCGCTGGAGAACTCAGTCTCACGCTTGAAGATAATTTCATGATCAATCGTTTTCTCGAAGCGATCGGAGCGCAGCGCTACAAAACGTATCGCATCTACAGCAAATCAATCGCGTAAGCGAATACTGAATCGGTGGCGGTTGCGAATGAAATTTCCAACTGCGGTTGGTAGGTGCACAATTGCGGTGGCCACTTGTAACCAAGCCATGACGACGAATGCCTTCGCTGGCGCACCAAGGAGAAATCCAATTGTCAGAATCCAGACGTAAACATTACGCCGGCCGCCCACCAGCCGGACAAAGCGCTCGAACGCGCCGAGTTCATCGATGACTTGTCCGGTGGTGAAATAGACGCTCGCTTTCGCGAGACCATCGACGGTCTCCGCGACTAACAGGAGAAGCAAATAATCGAACGCTCTAGGCAATTCCCCGGAAACGCGGAAGTGCCAGGCAATGGCAATCCACCAGGAGATCTCGAAGAACGCATCGAACCAATGCTCGATTCTACCGCTCTTGGTTGTTTCTACTTTGAGGCGCGCCTGTTTTCCGTCGAGGCCATCGAGGACACCCACAATCAGGGCAAGGCCAAGTCCCCAGGCGAGGTGACCTGTGGCTAGGAGAATTGTGACAACCCAGGCAACAACATTACACAAGAGCGTCAACTGATTGGGAGTAATCCGAGTTTTGCATAGACGCGAGACAAGAAATGTTTCAATAGGAGCATGAAACCATGCTGGAATATCGAGCGTGCCCTTTTGTATTGAGTCGAACAGAACATGTTTTGCCAGTTTCTCATTCGAAGGCGAGGGCGCGGGAAACCAAAACGGCCTGAGCTTACGTCGCATCGAGACGTAGTACAAAGGTTGGGCGGAGACATCCAGAGCAGTCAAATTACTTCGCTCTACGCCATTGCGCAGAGCATCCTCGAGAAGACTGTTCTGCGCTGAAGCCCACTGATACGCCAGGAGAGCCGGCCCGCAGAGTTTCCCTCGGGCAGTGTCAGGCGCAGACGCGATAAGGGTCTGAAGTCGTGGCCGGCGCGCGCCGGAATCCACCAGAACCGCTGGTGCCTCCTGCGAAGCTAGAACGCGCAACAATCGCGGATCGAAAACAGAACCGGCTGGAATAATAAGAAGAAGTGAAGTTGCTGCAGAGTTGCGGGGCCAGATATCGACGATCTGCTCCAGCTTCACCGGTCCGGCTTCGCGGGTGCGAAGCGTTAAACTCAGTTGGGCTCTCGCCCACGAGGGACGAGCCAGTTCCTTTGCGATTGGGTCGGGGGTGCTCGAAAGGACCGTTGCATGGTCAATTCCGCACCGTTGCAGTGTACGGAGCAGGCGTTCCAGGGTGGAAATGCCGCAAAGGTCGGTCAGCGCATCTGGGCTGTCGGCCAAAATAACGCATTCATTAACCATCAGTTCTAAAGATTGATACAGGATCGACTTTCCAGAGCAAGTCGAGCAAAAGCTCAAGGAACAGGACTAGTTACAATAAATTGGCCTGATCCGCTACATTGGCTACGTTTTTCGCCTTGTGGCAAAAAGTAACGGCTCCATCTCACCGAATAATTCCCAGCGGTCAGTCCCTGAGGACACGCCGGGAATTTTTTCGCGACTTCGTTACAGCCCATTTCTTGCGCAGTTGGTGATCATCCGCCGCTGCAATCTGTCGTGCAGCTATTGCTCGGAGTACGACAAGGTCAGCGAGCCAGTCCCCACCGAAGTCCTGGAGGAACGGCTTCGGAAATTGAAAAGTCTGGGCACTTTTGGCATCTCCTTAACGGGCGGGGAACCCACGCTGCATCCGCAACTCCCCGATCTTATCCGAAGGTGCCGTAAACTCGGTTTCTTCCGCACGGGTATGATTTCCAACGGCTTTTTCTTGCGACTCGACTTAATCAAAGCGCTCAATGAAGCAGGGCTTCAGGAAATGCAGATTTCTATTGATGGCGTCCAGGCCAACGACACAACACAGAAGGTGTTGGCTAACTTGAAGAAACGCCTCCAATTGCTCCGTGAGTATGCCCGTTTTCGAGTGATTGTTAGTGGCGTTCTCGGCGCATGTCCCCCACGAGAGGCGGAAGAGGTGCTCTCTTTTGCCAAGAAAATGGGCTTTGTCCCACGCGTTCTACTTATTCACGATAATGAAGGTCAGTTGAAGCTGGGCAGTGAGGAAGCTAAGATATTTGAGAAGCTCCTAGGGCAGCTGCCAAAGACTTTGGTAGATTTTTCGAATTACCGAAGACGATTGGTGCGCGACGGTTCTGCACCATTCAAATGCCGGGCAGGAAGTCGCTATCTTTATGTCGATGAGTACGGAAAAGTGAGCTGGTGTTCACAAACCCGAGCGGCATGGTCCAAAAGCTTGACGGATTACACACCATACGATTTGCGCGAGCAATTTTATCGCTACAAGCCTTGCCACGGCAACTGCACGCTTGGGTGTGCGCGCTCGGCCAGCCAAGTCGACAATTGGCGGGCTCAGCCCGGTTTTAACTCGTAGCCGGCGCTCATTTTTCTTTCCGCGTGCCGCAGCATGCTGGGAGTATCCACGTCCTGCCACCAACCATCGCCGATATCGATGGCACGGACTTTATCGTTGCCAGCCATCAATCGAACTCCATCAGCCAGG
>JBKPGQ010000327.1:0-3197 GCA_046729455.1 Verrucomicrobiota bacterium | reverse complement strand
GAGCAGATAGTTACCCATTACCAGGTAATCCATTTCGGTTCTCATGAAACAACGATAGGCATCTTGTGGAGTGCAGACGATCGGTTCGCCTCGCACGTTGAAGCTGGTATTAACGATGACGCCGTAGCCAGTAAGCGTCTTAAACTCCCGAATCAGTTGCCAATATCGCGGATTGACATCTTTGGACACGCTTTGAAGCCGGGCCGAGTAATCGATGTGCGTGATGGAAGGAATATCTGACCGCAGAAAGTAAAGACGCTCATAAAGGCCTTTTTCGTGATAATCACTCGGCACCGTGATTCTCCTGTCCGCCCGAACGGGAGCTACGAGCAGCATATACGGAGAAGGACGATCCAATTCGAAATAAGTCTGAATGTCCTCGTCCAAAACGCTGGGAGCAAATGGCCGGAAGCCTTCGCGATATTTGATTTTTAGATTGAGCTTCTTTTGCATCTCGGGACTGCGTGGGTCGCCCAGGATGCTGCGGTTACCCAGCGCTCGCGGGCCATATTCCATCCTCCCTTGGAACCAACCTATGACTTTGCCATCGGCAAGCCTCGTCGCTACAAGTTTTGCCAGCTCATCAAAGCTCTCGTAATAGGAGGAAACTGCTCCACAATTGGCAAGGATTCGCTCAATCTCCCTGTCCGAAAACGATGGTCCAAGATACGCGCCGCGCATGGCGTCGGAACGACAGTTGAGGATCCGCCTATTGCCTTCTCGAATATACCACACAGCATACGCCGCCCCGAGCGCCCCGCCAGCGTCGCCCGCGGCGGGTTGAATCCAGATGTCCTCAAACATACCTGAGCGCAGAACTTTGCCGTTGGCGACACAGTTGAGTGCCACCCCTCCCGCCAATACCAGATATTTGCTTTTGGTGAGCTCGATCGCCGTCTGGCAAAGCCTCATGACAATTTCTTCCGTCACTAGCTGAATCGCCAGGGCCATATCCATGTAAACCTGCGAAATCTCCGATTCCGCCCTTCGCCGTGGCACACCAAAAAGCCGCTCCCATTTGTCCTCAAAAACCATTCTAAGGCCAGTGGCATAGCTGAAGTAATCCATGTTAAGGAGAATCGAACCATCCTCTCGAATATCCACTAGATCGGTCTTAATTTTCCGGACAAAATCTGTCAGTCGGGGCGACTCAGGATTGCCGTAAGGCGCCAATCCCATGAGCTTGTACTCGCCGCTGTTCACCACGAAACCTGTGTAGTAAGTGAAAGCGGAGTAAAGGAGACCGACCGAGTGCGGAAAGTGCAATTCCTTGAGCAGCGTGATCTTGTTTCCCTGGCCGTACCCGATCGTCGTGGTGGCCCATTCCCCAACGCCATCTATTGTAATAATGGCGGCTTCCTCGAATGGCGACGGATAGAAGGCGCTTGCGGCATGGGACAAATGGTGTTCGGGATAATAAATCGGCATCTTCCCATCCCCGAGCGTTCCCAATTGCTCCTTCAGCAGTCTTTTCATGAAGAGTTTCTCTTTAATCCAAACAGGAATAGCAGATTGAAAACTCACCAAGCCCCGCGGAGAAAAACCGTGATAGGTCTCCAAGAGCCGCTCGAATTTCAGGAATGGTTTGTCATAAAAGGCTACCGCGGTAAGATCCTTGTAATCCACACCGGCCTCCTGTAGCACGTATCGAACGGCATTAATTGGGAATGAGGAATCGTGCTTTTTCCGGGTAAATCTCTCTTCGTGCGCTGCCGCGGCAATTTCACCGTTAATCAGAAGCGCAGCTGCGCTATCGTGATAAAAGGCTGATATGCCGAGAATCGTGTTTCTCACCGTTGTTCCTTTCCGAAGCCGCACTTATATTTTTCCACGAGCCTCGTAATCGCTCACCGAGCTAAAAGAGGGTGTAGATGAACGGGGCAATAGCCGATCCGGCCGTTAGGACGATAAGCACGCCAAAGGTGAGTAAGATCACAATAAGCGGCAATAACCAGAACTTCTTCCTTTCTCGCAGAAAACCCCAAAGGTCTTTGATGAATTCCATAATTAGTTTCTTCTTTTTAATACGGTTTCTCTATGTCTTTCCCGGTAAAAATATGATTTCTAATGAGCATTACTGAATTTTCACCAGACTTGAAGTCCCTCAGTTTCAGGGAATCAAAGCCCAGAAGTTTCCGTGCCAGGCCCATCGGAGTCACTACGCCAAAGAAAACCAGCGTTAAAAGGATTTTGGAGACCACTGTGCCCAACAGGTGGGAGAGGCCCAGCCACAAAACGGCCACCGGCCGATAAAGCTGAGGAAACGTCATGTCTACCACGAGAGCGACGATCGCTATGGTAACAAGAGTTTCCCGTTTGAAAGCGGCGCTGAAGAGCAAAAGCAAAAGCACCATGGCCATGCCGGTGTCTTTGCTTTGCTCTTTCGTGATGGGCCGTTTAAACAATTCAGCGACGATTTGTTTCACGCAAATTCCATATTGACCTATGACCCCCCTCCAACCCTGCTAGTTCATCTCGATGAGTTCCCGCTGGATGAGTTTCAGCGCAAGTATTTGATGTACTCGGAAGTAAAATTGCCGCGTCCGGAGACATAGCTTTGACCGCTTCTCGAGGGTTAAGGACGCGATGAGTGGGCTAACATAGATTTTCCCGTCTGCCACGGTTTCAACAGCGCGCAACGTACGGAGCACTCACATCGGCGGTACGGCATCGAAGCGGAGTTAGTCAAAGTGTCCTCGGATGTGCCAGCAAGATCAGCTAAAATCTGCGAAGAAGGCGAGCCGGATTGCCTGCGTAAATGCCAGTGATGTTGATGTTCTTGGTAATGACCGCGCCTGCTCCGATGACTGCGCCATGGCAGATCGTGACTGGGAGGATGGTAGCGTTTGTCCCGATACTCACACCATTACCAAGCTTGGTTTGGCGCCAGAGGCTCCGTTTCTTCGCGGGGCCGCCGGCAACAAAAGAATCATTAATAAACATCGCCCCATGAGAAATGAAGCAATCATTCCCGATCGTGACGAGCTCGCAGATAAAGGCGTGTGATTGAATCCTGCAGCGTTTGCCGATGGTTACGCCCTTTTGTATCTCGACGAATGGCCCAATGAAGCTGCCACCTCCAATCGTACAACCATAGAGATTGACAGGTTGTACGACAACGACGTTCTCACCAAACTCAACACCGACAATTCCCGCATCCCGGACCTCGGGCCTCGCGCGGGAGGGCTGCCTTAATG
>JBKPGQ010000326.1:0-1785 GCA_046729455.1 Verrucomicrobiota bacterium | reverse complement strand
AGATTGACCCGGATACCCTTCATGTGTGTCTGGCTAAGACTGACCATCATGAAGCTGGCAAGCAAAAAGAACATGATGTCGATTAATGGGATGATCTCGATGCGGGCTCGCTTGTGCGGAACTGGTGAAGTTACTCTCATATATTGTATTCGTTAGCCAAAGTTCAGTAAGAAGCGCCCGTCATCGTGAAGGTAATGGGGATTTTCGCCTTCGAGACGGAGCCCGGCTTAAACCGCCAGCGCCTGAAAGCGCTTACGGTGGCGTTATCCAAGATGGGGTTTCCAATACTTTGTGTCATGCTAGCACTCGTGACGTTTCCACTCCCGGGGTCAACATCGACGACACAAACGCCACTGCCGGTGATGTGACGACTGCGTGCCTCATACGGGTATTCAGGTTTGGGAGCGTACACCGCTGCGGCTTTCGCACCAGAGGCACTCACCGTGCCGGGCCGACCCGCTGCTTGGGGCGCCTTGATCGGGGCGAACTTTTGCGCTTGTGGCCGCTTTGGCGGAGGGGTTGTCTCTTCCACGTACTCCGGCTTGATCTCGGGCGGCGGTGGCGGCTCCGGCAATGGGATGTCTTCCGGTGGAGGCGTGGGTTCCTCACTGGCCTGCAGTGTTGCCTCGACAACGGCCGTCGGTATGTCGGGAGGAACTTCAACCGCGACCTCGCGCTTTTGAGCAAGCGCAACCGCAGTGAGGTGAATCGCTAATGCGGCACCAAAAGCTCCCCAGAAATACCATGGCGGCGGCGGCCGATAAAGTAATGGTTTTGGTACTTCCTCTGCCATCAGATTACGCGCCGGGACCCGGCACCCCCTTTAACGCCTCGCTCTTAATTTCAAACGAGATTTTATAAAATCCGGCCGAGCGAAGCATATCGAGCAAATGAACAACATTTCCATGGACAGTGTCGCGATCGCCGCGCACGAACACTTTCGCTTCCGGATCTGATTGGTGCACCTGATTCAGGCGCGCTTGCAGATCAGCTTCGGTCATTTCATTTTTGTCGAAGAAATAATGGCCATCCTTATCGACCGAGACACTGATGTAATCCCGTTTTGATTGTGTTTCACCCGAAACGCCCGTCGGCAGATTCACCTTAATCCCTTTCATGTGCACCTGGCTCAAGCTCACCATCATAAAACTGGCAAGCAGAAAGAACATGATGTCGATCAACGGAATGATCTCGATCCGCGCTTTCTTGTGAGGAATGGGTGAGCTTACAGTCATTAAATACCTTAAAATATCTTTAGATCGACGAGCCTTTCCCAGAGACTGGGGCTTGCGCCGCGAAGTCCAGCTCTCGCGCCGCGGTTTGTGCTCCTAACATCACTTCCAGGTTTGTGGCTGCCGTCTGTAATTCGAACTCCAAGTTAGAGACCCGGGAAGTGAAAAAGTTAAACGGAATCAGAGCGAAGATGGCAATACCGAGACCGCAGGCCGTGGCAATAAGCGCTTCCGCGATACCGCCGGTCACGGCTTGCACCGCCAGCTCTTCGTTACCAAGAAAGCTGAATGACCTGATCAAACCGGTGATCGTGCCTAACAGACCTAGCAACGGCGCCAGCGTGACGAGCGTGTCCATCACAACAAGAAACCGGCCGGCGCGTTTGATCTCGATGCCGGCAGCGACCTGCAATGCGCCTTGCAGAGAGGCGTGCTGGTGATTGAGGCCGTTCCACATCATTCGCAGAACCGGGTCGCGTGATCCGCGTGAAAGCCTGGAAGCCTCGGCGGTATCGCCATTCTCAATCGCGGTAAACACTTTCTCGATGCGTTT
>JBKPGQ010000325.1:0-2284 GCA_046729455.1 Verrucomicrobiota bacterium | reverse complement strand
AAGGTGGAGCGTGACATTGGTGGAAACATCACACGTATCTTGATTCGAAATCAGAACATCGGCAATCAAGAGGCTCGCGGGTTTGACTTCGGCCTTTACTACCAGAGGCCAACGCCCTGGGGGACCTTTACTTCGCAGACTCAAGTAACCTACTTGGATGAATTCATCTTCCAGGGGTTCATCTTCCGAGAGTTCGGGCCAGACAACGGCAACTTGGCCGGCAGAACCACCGATCCGGGTATGTCGAATGAAGGCTGGTATAAATGGAAAGGTAATTCCAGCCTCGAGTGGACATGGAAGGGCTTTGATCTCTATACCATCGTGCGCTACACCGACGGGTTCCACGAATTTACGCCAAACCTTCACCCGCACTGGGTTCACCAGACCTGGTTCTTCGACGCCCAGGCTTCTTACGATTTCACCGCTCTTCTTCCGGTTGAGGAGCAACCGGTACCCGGCTATTCGAAGGGCGAAAAAGAGGTCGTCCGTGGCAAGGACGGTGCGCCTCTAGAAACGGCCTCGGCTCAGACCAGTAAATACGGTCGTAGCGTCTTGGACCATTTGCTGCGAGGCACGATCATTACAATTGGATGCAATAACGTTTTCGGTCAGGATCCACCGAAGGCATGGGGGGAAGGCGGAAACGCTGTTGGTTATCCCGGCTTCACTTACGATGCCACCGGCCGGTTCGTTTACGCGCGTCTAACGAAGAAATTCTAACACTGACGTTTTGGTTAGGTCTACGGAGAGGCAGTGGCAACAGCTATTGCCTCTCTTGCTTTGGTTGGGAGGGGCCATCGTCATCGCTTCAATAATTTGCACACCGTACCTTCCCAGGTGTAGTTTTGTTTGTGAAGGTCCTGATATCTTCAAGCGTTGCAACTCTCGTCGCGGCCAGCATACTTGCCGGAACAGCGCTCGCCGATCCCACGACTAACCAAACCTCCGAACGGAAGCAAAAAGTTGAAGAGCGGGCGATTTTCATCACCGGTTCGCTTATCCCGCAACGTATTAAACTGCAGCCGATCGGCACTACGACAGTCTCGCCGATTCGATTCATTGATCGTCGTGAAATCGACCAGACAGGGCGCCGTACGACGCCGGGCGCTTTCGTGGTCGATCCTTCAGTTCGCATAATCGGTCACTAATCTCCTGCCGCTAGGCAGGCGAGCGCCGGACGGACCTTCAGTTTGATACTTTAGTCGCCGGGACCAGACGCCTTCTCGTTGTCAGGGACCTTAGCTGGTGGTGCCTCGATTAGCTGTTGGCCTCTAGCTTTGAGAGACTCGTTCAAAACCGGCAGGTCCTTGGCGAGCAATTGATCGGATTGTTTCGCCGTGCCGTGCAGCTCCCGCTTCAATGTGTCGATGCACCCAATCTGGTAATCGATGCCCCGGTTCGAAAGGCCGCCTCCCGCTGCGCCCGGAATATTTTTGGGCGGATTGATTCGCAATGCTGAAAGTGTCGTTTCTTTGTCTCGAATAGCCTCTAGATAAGCTTGCCCAAAATTCGAAAAGGAATCACGATTACGGCATGAGAATGGAAAACAGGTTTAGTCGCCTGTGCGGTTCGTCGGTTCGGTGCGCCAGTGTCGTGCTCACGTTCGCATTTTGCGCATCGGCATTTGCTGTTGATCCGAGCAAAAACGTAGTGCTCCGGGCACAGCCACAGCGGGTCATGAAGACCGCGAAGAAAATGTGCTACACGTTCACTACAACATCCGGAATTCCTGTGCCTTGTGACAGGGTCAGCTCAATTCCGACCACCGCCAGCCCGATGACTATCTACAGAAACCCGGCGATCAAATAAAATAAATTCCGGCACGACTGACTTCACCAAAGTAGCCGCCTCGCCCGAGCTATGGCGCAATGCGGGTTTCCGATGAGTCTTTCGCTAATGCCTTCACCCGCGCGAGGGCAATCCAAGCATGGCGGCATGAAAAAGGATTGTTTATCCCGGTCCCGGTTCCCGTAGCCGCACCACCCCAGTCGAGCCGTGACACAAAGGCACGTATCAGCGGCATTTGGTGCGTAAGCACTCTTAGGCGCAGTCACACAGTTATTTACCGCCAAGCACGCTCAGCTCCCAGCGGTAACCGTCGGGATCGTGGAACCAAAGGCCCATGTTTTTTGATCCCTCAGCTTCCGGACCGATTTCGTCGCCCGGATCTTCTATGTCGACGCCGACGCTCTTCAAATGTGCGAGCGCTTTTCGCAACGTCGCCATGTCTGGCAAGTGAAACGACATGTGATCAATCGTTTTGGGGGACGGCTTCCCTTTAAAT
>JBKPGQ010000324.1:0-9274 GCA_046729455.1 Verrucomicrobiota bacterium | reverse complement strand
GCTACCAGATTCAGACCGCGGCGCAGCATTCGCAGATCGTAGTCGGCACCGTGCAGAACAATTTCTTTGCCTTCCAGCACACGACGCAGCGGTTCGAGATCGACGTTGGCCAGTGGATCGACAATGAAGTCGCTCGGCTGTAGTCGGGATCGATGATCCCGGCCCATTGCAAAGTCAGGCTGCTCGTCCCCGGCATCAACCATGCCGGCTACAGCTGGGACGCTGATCTGGAGCAAACACAGCTTTTCCCGATACGAATGCAGACTGTCCGCTTCGGTATCGACTGCCACACGATCGGCAGATTCAATTTGCTCAATTAAACTCGCGAGCTGCGCGCCGTCCGTAATCACGTTTCGCGTCAGCGCAATCCGCTCAAGAGCAATTCAGCGTTGGTTTTGGTCGCGTGCAGGTTATCGATCAGCTTTTCCATCGCTTCGAGTGGTGGAAGCGCCGCCATCGTTTTGCGCAGCATCAGCACGCGTTCCCATTCATCGGGATGATACAGCAGCTCCTCGCGCCGTGTCGCTGTCAACAATGGATGGATCGCCGGATATAGCCGTTTCTCCTGCAAGGCGCGATCGAGGTGCACCTCCATATTGCCGGTGCCCTTGAATTCTTCGAAAATCAATTCATCCATTCGACTGCCGGTTTCGGTTAAAGCCGTTGCGAGGACGGTCAGACTGCCGCCTTCTTCAACATTCCGCGCAGAGCCGAAAAATTTCTTTGGCTTGATCAGCGCCTTCGCCTCTACGCCACCAGACATGATTCGTCCCCTGCCCGGCTGCATGTTGTTGTACCCCCGCGAAAGCCGCGTGATGCTGTCAAGTAAAAGGACAACGTCTTGTTTCATTTCCACGAGGCGTTTGGCGCGCTCCATGACCATCTCTGCTACTTGCACGTGTCGCTGTACGCTTTCATCAAAGTTGGAATGATAAATCTGGCAATCGACTTCCCGCTCCAAGTCCGTCACTTCTTCCGGGCGCTCGTCCACCAAAAGTAATATGAGAACAATGTCCGGATGATTTACCCGAATCGCCTTGGCGATTTCCTTTAGCAGGATGGTCTTGCCCACTCGCGGTGGCGCCACGATAAGTCCGCGCTGCCCACGACCGAGCGGTGCCAGCAAGTCCACCGCGCGCGCGGTGATGGAATTCGTCTTTGGATTTTCCAAAATGATCCTGCCCTGCGGAAACTGCGGCGTTAATTTTTCAAAGTCGGTTGGCTCCGCCCACTCCTCGGCCGCCCGGCCCTCAATTTTTGTGGCTTTGTCCAGAGACAGGAACTTTCCGCGCTGGCCCGGCAACTGTACGGTCCCCGCAATCTTTTGTCCGGGCTTCAAACGATGTTGCTCGACGAGCGCGCGAGACACACAAACATCCTCCGGGACAGGCAGAAAGTTCAATTTCGGCCACCGCAACATGGCAAATGAATCGCCCACCTGGTCGAGGAAACCTTCCGCAGTAACAGCAGCGCCACTTGCCAATGCCGCGCGGATGATATCGAGAATGTGCTGATGACGCGATCGCGCAGGGTGCAAATATACGTCCAAATCTCGCGCCAACGCCTCCAACTTTTCACCCGAAGACTCTTGCAGCTCGTTTAGGTCAAGTACGAGGTCTGTCTTTAACTTGCGTTCTTCATTGGGTTGCATCCTGGAAGATTCGGGAATCTCAGCTGCACTTTGGGTGTGTGCAGGCGAGACGCCTGCCTCCACAGTTTCTGTCTGGGAGGTCGAAACCCTTAGCTTTTCTTCCATGATTGCTCTTGCCAAAGCGCGACAAGACTCTTCGCTTGCTCCATGAGCGTCGCACGGTCGCCGTTATTCCAAACGACATGATCCGCACGCTTGATCTTCTCTTCGAGGGCCATCTGTGAGTTAATCATTTGTTCGGCTTCGGAGTCCTTCAGAGATATTCGCTTCGCTAACCGGTCTAACTGCACGCTGCGCGAACAGGCGACCACGACCACTCGCTCGCACCATGTTTCACCGCCCGTTTCATAAAGAAGTGGAATATCAGCAAAGAAAAAATCAGGAGAATCACGATGCCTTTCCGCCTGCGCCATCCACTGGCGACGAATCCGAGGGTGAAGAATTTGTTCGAGCGCGCGCCTCTTGGTCGCGCTGCCAAACACTATCGCCCGAAGTTTCGCTCGATTCAAGTCCCCGGTCGGCGAAAAGACCCCGCTGCCAAACTGACTGAGAACTTCCCGTTTTACTTCTGGAAGTTCGGCGAGCGAGCGCGCTGCCAGATCGGCATCAAAAAATTTTGCCGCCGGCACGATCTCCCGCAGGCAGCCACAGAACGTGCTTTTGCCGGTGGAGATTCCGCCCGTGATTCCGATCGCAGGCATTCGCAAGCCTCACCGCGGTGTGATGCCTTCGGCGAGATCAACGTGAAACGTCTGTTTGACCTTCGTTGTGCCGAAAGTTAGCTCCGCTGTGTAATCTCCGGCTGGGAGAAGCCGCTTAGGATCGTCACCGCCGTATTCAGCAATCACGTCCTTGGTCGGCCGCAGGTCCCAGTTCAACCGAGTAAAACCCGGTGTGCCTGGCGCTTTTAGATTTGCGACTGGCTGTCCCGTTGATTTTGTCACGACGATTTTGATTTCGTCGCCGGTAAACTCTCGCACCCAGACCGTGAACAGCGCCCCCTCAGATGGATTTTGACCGCGATAAATCCCTTTGCCGTTCGCATCAACAAAGCCCGGTTCAAGATAAGCGCCGGTCACGGAACGCACGGTGAATAATTGAGCAGGCTTGGACGAAATCTCCGGTGTGAATTCGCGAAACGGGATCGTGTCGTCAAGAATGGCGATGCTGCGACCATGTGTTGCGATGACAAGGTCTGACGTGCGCGGATGAATCTGGATGTCATCCACTCGGACCGAGGGAACATCGCCGATGCGCACCCAATGCGCGCCTTGATCGAACGACGCGAACACTCCGAAGTGCGTACCTGTGTAGAGTAATTTAGGATTGACCGGATCCTCGCGGACAACTTCAACGGGATTGCCTTGCGGAAGATCGCCTGTGACCGATTGCCATGTTTTGCCCAGATCAGCGGTACGCAAAATCAAGGGACTATCATTACCCGAGCGATACGCATTGATCGCAACGTACGCCACATTCGCATCGAAATTGGAAGACTCGATACGCACGATCCATTGACCGCGCGCAGCCTGCGGTAAATTGCTCGTCAATTCCGTCCATTTGCCGCCGTCGTTCTCCGTGATCCAGAGCCGCCCATCATCCGTCCCCGCCCAAAAAAGACCGGCGCGCTTCGGTGACTCGGTAAGGGAAAAGACGACGCCGTAATTCTCCGCGCCGCTTCCGGTGGCGTTTGTTTTAGTCGGATCGTTGTACGTTAGGTCGGGACTAATCACGGAATATTTTTCCATCCGGTCGGTGAGTTTGAAGACACAGTTGCCGCCCAAATAAATCACGCCCGGTTTATGCCGGCTCATGATCATGGGTGAATTCCAATGGAAGCGATAGCGCGGCTGACCTTCAGCTGGCTCGGGACGCAAGCGGCGTATCTCGCCATTTCGCAAATTGATCCGATGGACTTCGCCCTGCTGACTTTCCGCATAAAAGGTGTCGTGATCGGTCGGATCGAACAGGACGTAAAAACCGTCGCCGCCGGCAAGCGCAGTCCAATCGCAGTTGCGAATGCCTTCCTTACTCTGTACTCCGCTCGGCCCCACCCAGTTTTCGTTGTCCTGGAGGCCGCCCGCTATTCGGAAATACGGTTTCGTGTCGTCGAGCGAAATCCGGTAATATTCTCCCGAAGGGATCTTGTTCAGATGATCCCAGTTTTTCCCGCCAGCAAAACTCTCATACACGCCGCCATCCGTCCCCAGCAGCAAACGCTGGCAAACTGACGGTTTCGGGGGCTTGTTTTTGTCTTCTGGTTTGGGCGGCTTTGGCGGCGGCACAGTGCCTGGCTGAATTGCGAGCGCGTGACAATCAGGGTGCACCTTCTCGCTTAGATCTTCGCGAAAATTTTTGCCGCCATCATCAGATACCAGCAGGGCGAAACCGAGAAGATAAACGCGCTGGTCGTTTGCGGGATCGATGCGAATCTGGCTGAAATAAAATGGCCGCGGATCCATGGCACTCATGCGCGTCCATCTTTCCCCTCCGTCGTCTGATCGAAAAACGCCGCCCGTCTTGCTGCGCAGATCATCCAGCCTGCCAAATCCCCCTTCGTAACTTTGCACTACCGCCATGACCACCCTCGGATTACCAGCGCTGATCGCCAGCCCAATGCGACCAGTTTGAGTCGGCAAACCGCCGCCAAGCTTCTTCCAGGTCGTGCCACCATCAGTGCTTTTGAAAATTCCCCCGACGTCTTCGCCACCCGTCACGCCAGGACCGGAAGTGAAACTCCACGGTGTCCGTTGTCGCGCATAAAGTGTAGCGTAAATGGTCTCCGCATTTGTTGGATCGATCATCACGTCGCCACATCCCGTGCGCGCATCGTGCGGAGCAGCTGCTTTCAAAATCAATTTCCATGTCTTGCCTGCATCAGTTGTCTTGAACAACCCGCGTTCCCCGCCGTCCGCCCATAAATTGCCCATTGCGGCCACGTAAGCGACCTCCGGCTTTTTGGGATCGACAACAATGCGCGCGATGGCGCGACTGTTTTTCAGTCCGACGTTCTGCCACTTCTCCCCGCCATCGGTCGATCGATAAACGCCATCGCCCCAATCAGACGAATTTCGATCGTTGGCCTCGCCGGTTCCGACCCAGATCACATCGGAATCGGATGGCGCAACGGCAACCGCACCAATCGAGAGCATCGGTTGCTTATCGAAGATTGGTTCGAAACTAACCCCATTGTCATTCGTTTTGAAAACGCCGCCGTGTCCGAGGCCGACGTAGAAGACAAACGGATTATTTGGACTAATCGCAATGTCCGAGACACGACCACCCATCACCGCCGGTCCAATCGAGCGCGCTTTCAGATTCTTGAAGAGCACATCGCTCAGCTCGGGAGCGGCTGTCGAAGGAGTCGGGGTCATAGAAGAAGACAAGAGCGCGTTTGGAGGAGACGAAGCCGTAGGCGATATGCCACCGATCGGGGTACTGCCTGACGGCGTGTGCTCTTGTGCCATTAAAATCGAAATCGACGAAATCCAAGCGCACAACGCGCAGAAAAAGCCAAATCGAATAGTAGTCATAGGCTGCAGACTTTAGCTAAGGCCGGCATCTTTGCGATGTCGGAAATGCGGGTATCGTGCAGAGATTTATGACGCAACAAGTTTTGGCAGAAAAAGTCGGCCTGGTTTTCGGCGTGGCAAACAAGCGCAGCATCGCGTGGGCAATAGCAAAGGCATGGGGCGCTGCAGGTGCGCGCTTGATTTTCAACTATCAAGGCGAGCGACTGAAGGAAAACGTTGAGGAACTGGTCGGCGAGTTTGGAGAGAAAACTCCGTTGTTTCCCTGTGACGTTTCCAACGATGATGATCTTAAAGTATTCTTCGAAAACGTGCGTCGTGAGACTGATCGCGTCGATTTGATGCTTCACTCGCTTGCGTTCGCGCCGCGGGAAGCATTGGAAAGTGATTTTGTGAGCACAACACGCGAAGCGTTTCGCGTCGCGCACGATATTAGTGCCTACTCACTGGTGGCGCTCACGCGCGAAGTAGCGCCGCTGATGACAAATGGCGGTAGTATTGTAGCGATGACTTACTACGGCTCGGAGAAAGTCGTGCCGCACTATAATGTAATGGGCGTAGCCAAGGCCAGCCTAGAAGCGAGCACGCGTTATCTTGCCCACGACCTCGGTCCGAAAAAAATCCGGATAAATTGCATTTCCGCCGGACCGGTTCAGACGCTAGCCGCGCGTGGCATCAGCGGGTTCACGGCGATGTTGAAGCATTACCAGGAACGTGCGCCTTTGAAACGCAGTTGTGATCCCGCCGAGTTAGGCGCCACCGGAGTTTTTCTCGCCAGCGATGGCGCCGCGGCAATAACCGGCCAAGTCATCTATGTCGATGGCGGCTATCAAATAATGGGAATGTGATTGGATTCTTATTCTTACTCTTGCTCGTGAACGAATCGTGCAACGGCGCGCTATTGTAAGGACCCATGATCGCTCGAATTTGGCATGGCTGGACCAAACGAGTGGACGCGAAGACATATGAGAGCATGCTGCGCGACGAAATTTTCCCGAGTATTGCTGCACGAAACATCAAAGGCTATCGCGGCGCAGAGTTTTTTATTCGAGAGGACGGAGACGAGATCGAATTCGTCACGCTGCTTCGATTCGATTCAATGGATGCCGTGAAAGAATTCGCCGGCTCTGATGAGTCCAAGCCAGTAATTTTTCCGGGAGTGGAAAAGCTTCTCACACGGATGGACCGGGCCAGGCATTATCGCGTGGTGATCTGAGGTGGACACGTCGTTCGTCAACGCGTTGCTAGACTCCAGGCGCCGAACCCGTATTCATCTGGCATCGTCTTCGGAGAACCCGATCCGTGTGTAGTAAAGCGAAGCGCTTGCCCTACAACTGGGGTGCACGACGTTGGTTGCCGTGGAACTCGCTTCGAAACTTCGGGAAGTCTTAGACAGTGAGGTTGTCGCAGACGACCCGGATACCTTGGCAGCGCACAGCAGCGACAAATGGTTTGCAGCTCACGAACCGGATGCCGTCGTCTTTGCAAGATCGACGAATGACGTCAGCAAACTGCTTCAGTTTGCATCACGCGAAAAGATTCCAGTAACGGCGCGCGGGGGCGGATTTGGCTATGTGGGCGGGTGCGTGCCGGCGCGCGGCGGAATCGCCCTGTCGCTGGCACGAATGAACCGGATCAAGGAAATCCGCTTCTCCGACGCCGTTGCGATTGTCGAACCGGGAGTCTTTACCGCTGACCTGAAAGCGGCGGTGCGTGCAGAAAAGTTATTTTATCCGCCGGACCCTGCGAGTATGAAGGATTGCACCATCGGCGGCAACGTCGCCACGAACGCAGGTGGACCGCGTTGTCTGAAATATGGCGTGACCCGAAATTACTTAATCGGCCTTGAAGTGGTACTGGCCAATGGCGAAATCCTGCGGACAGGCGGGCGTGTGCACAAGAACAAGACCGGATTCGATCTAATAGGCTTGTTCGTGGGCTCGGAAGGAATGCTGGGCGTGGTGACTGAGATCACGCTGCGTTTGCTTCCGCTTCCACCGGCGCGTGCGACTTTGTCGGCGGCGTTTGCGACTGCAGCGCAAGCTGCTGAAGCCGTGCAGGCGATTTTCGCGGCCGGGTTTTTGCCTTCTTCATTGGAAATCGCCGATCATTTCACGCTGGAAGCTGCGCGACGCGATCTGGGCAAAATGCTTGTGCCCGAGGGTAACGCGCATCTGCTCATCGATCTCGATGGACAGGAGGAAAGTGTTCGCGGCGAATCCGCAGCTATTCGTAAATTGCTCGAGAAAAGAAAACCAAATGCGCTGGAATTGGCGATCGGTGAGGCGGATTGCGAAAAACTCTGGGCATTACGCCGGGAGTTCAGCAATTCACTGCGCGCAACCGGACTGACGAAGCTAAACGAGGATGTGGTCGTGCCGCGCAGTCACCTGGTCGAGCTAATGGAATTTGCGGAGAAACTACAGGCTAAACATGGATTCCCAATCGCCTGCTTTGGACACGCCGGGGACGGCAACATTCACGTCAATATCATGGCCGACCGTTACAATCGCGACGCCGTGGTACGCGAAAAAGTCGAGCACGCGCTCGACGATCTCTTCGCACAAGTGCTGGCGTGGGGCGGCGTAATTACCGGCGAACACGGAATCGGCTTGGCCAAAAAACGCTGGTGGTCAGAGGCGACCAGCGAAGTCGCGCGCGAGTTGCATCACCGGCTCAAACAAGTGCTCGATCCAAACGGAATTTTAAATCCGGGAAAATTTGTTGACTAATCTGAATCGGCATCGACATTCGGCGAGCATTTTACGGCGCATCGAATTCGCCGCGACTGACGCGCATCGGCGTCCTCGTGAACGAACAATAAAGAAAGATGCATATCATCCTTTTTCGCGCTGCCTTAACAACACAACAATGAAACCAGGAAAATTTACTCACACGATCGCCGTTATCCTTACGCCGATTTCATCTCTCTTTGCACACGGAACGGCGGGAAAAGCGGAACCTGCCAAAACCAAGTTCAGCAAAAAATCGGACAAATCGGCAGATGATCGTTCAGTCGGCGGCACTTCAATCTCGTTTGTTCCGGGCCAACTATTTAAAGCCCGATCGGAAGCACCACAGCGTTACCCGTGGAAATCCAATATCGTCACAACCGTTTTTTGGATCGGTGAGCAACCGAGCGGAAATAACCTGACGCCCAATCGCACGAGCTCATGGGACAAACAGTGGACAAAGAATTACGGCGGCTTTGACGATCCGAATCCGGCGCGTCGCAGCAATTACATTCCCGTGAAATTCACACCGCGACAGAATCCATTCTACTGCGCGCTTCCCTACAACGATAAGGCGCGCACCGGCCATCGGCCGGAAGCGCCGCGTGTTGTTCCCTGGTTTAAGGACGCGTACCAGGGACCTGCTGTTTCTACGTGCAAAGATCGATGGGTCGCCATTCGCAAAGGCAATCGGACCGTTTATGCGCAATGGGAAGATGCTGGACCGTTCCGCACTGATCACTGGCAATACGTGTTCGGCAACGAACGCCCAAAGCCGAATTTGAACAAAGGCGCTGGCCTCGATGTTTCGCCAGCTGTGCGCGATTACCTCGGATTGAAGGAAACAGACGTGACCGACTGGAAGTTTGTAGATTTCAGCGAAGTGCCCCGCGGCCCGTGGTCAACTCACGGGGAAAATAATACGTTCGTAATCAACGATCGCAAAAAGGGGAAAGCGCTGGTCGAAAGGCTGGGTACAATCCCACGCTAATCGCTCGCTTGGCGATTTGGTGTAGCCGGGATCGATGATCCGGGTCTCGATTAGCACGCGTTTCGCGTGCTGGTTTCGGCGTCGCGCTGAAACAGTCTTTCCGTCGACTCCAAATCGTAGGCCCAATCAAACGCACAACAAAAGTTCGCGTTCGCGGGACGCACGCGCTACCCAAATCCACGCGATTTTGGAGCGCAACGCGATTACGAAAATAATGATAAATTCCTCTGCCATCCGCCTCTCTTTTTGCGCGAGTGTCGTCGGAATCAGTTCGAGTTTCCTCGTTCATGTTGGAGTTGCGGCAGAAAAAGGCACGCTCCTCACGGGCAAGGCCGCCATGGGCGATTGGACTAGCGATGCGCCCGGAGTG
>JBKPGQ010000323.1:0-4334 GCA_046729455.1 Verrucomicrobiota bacterium | reverse complement strand
GCACAAGGGCGTGCTCGATGGCGGTACGGTAGCTAGGATCCTGCCCCAACAGAGTGGTATCGCTTCCGTGCAAAGTTGTGACAATGCGCGGAGCTGATGATCCTACAATCTGCGAGGCCAAACACGCGGCCAGCGCGTGTGGCACCGCGTAATGAACATGAAAAAGATCGAGCTGCTGGGAACGCGCGACTTCCGCCATTTTCACTGCGAGTGGCAGAGTGTAGTCGGGACACGGAAACAAATCGTTGTCCGCAAATTCGACTTGATGGAAATGAAGGTTGTCCTGCGGCAGATCTAGCCGAACAGGTTGGGCATAACTGAAGAAGTAAACTTCATGACCGCGGCGCGCCAATTCTGACCCGAGGGCCGTTGCCAAAATCCCACTCCCGCCAATCAAGGGAAAACATGCGATCCCAATTTTGAGCGGCCCCGATTCCATCACAGTTCCGTATACGCTCTATCGAAATCAGAAATTTCGTCGCGCTTGATAAATTTCACGTTAGGAGCATCCGCCTTATCGATGTAGTGCTGCTCGCTCGCACCGGCGACGTAATGAGTGCATCGAATCACTGATTGCATCCAACGGAAACGCGTATCGCGAGTCGGACTGATTTGCTTCGGACCAAATTCTCCTCCCGGAATCTCTAAAAACCGATCGCCTCCTTTGTGCAGCAACAATCTCCCGTCGCGGTAGCGTGCGCGAACGATCTCTCCTTCATAAGGCTGATCGACGAAATAGTCCGACACCGCCACAGCACGTGCTCGGAATTCGGGCGCGCCGGATCGCTCCACTCGCACACCTTCCAGCAATCCCATTCGCGTGTACATCTCGAGACAAAAGTCGGCGACATTCGAACATTTAGTCTCCTTGAAGTGTGCGACCAAAGGCGGCGGAACATAATTTGGAAGTTGGCGCGCAGTTTTCTCCTGCCATTCCGGAAGGACACGTTTGGCATACAGTGGCGAAAACTGTTTTTGGATCCGATTCTCGAATTGAAAGTTTAGGGCTACTTCCTGGTTGCTGTTTCGGTCTCGCAAAATAGTAATCGTCTCGCGTGGGTCATGATCGCTGTCGTGAAAGAAAAAGACGATTTCACCGCCAATCTCCTTTTGGAGACGCCGGGCCGCCAGAATTTTAGCGAACAAAAATCGCTTGGGAAAAAATCCGCATGGTTGCTGGCCGAAACAAATAATCGGATGGTCCATCGTTCAGAGCGAGCTTCATAGCCCGGCGGGAGCTTCGGTGCCGCGAAAGATAGTTTGCTGTAAGACAGGTGCCAGGATCAGCACGGTCGCGCATCCAATAAAATTGTACCAAAGGTAACCGATGTTCGTCGTCGCGAACAAAATGAACACGAGCGTTTGTGCGATGAGCGCAGCAAAAAACACCGCAGATCCGGTGACTCGACGAATAAAGAAAGCTGTCAGGAAAAGACCGAGGATGCTGCCATAGAAGACCGAGCCCAGAATGTTGCCTGCTTCGATCAGATTTTCGACCAAACTCGCAAATGAAGCGACGCCGATAGCGATCAAACCCCACGCTGCTGTCAGCGCTTGGGCCGCGACTACGTAATGATGGTCGCTCGCGTTCGGCCGAATCAACGGCCGATAAAAGTCGATCGCTGTGGTGGACCCGAGAGCGTTTAGAGTTGCTGCCATTGCGGACATGGTCGCGCACAAAATCACGGCGACGAGTAATCCGACAACTCCATGCGGCATCTGTTGAAGAATAAAAGTGATGAATACGTAATCCGATTCCTTGCTCTTCGGATCGACGCCCGCCTGCACGAGAACCGCCTTGGTTTGATCGCGCAACGCATGCGCGTCAGCGTCGAGTTTGCGTACTTGGTTCATCGCCGCATCGCGCTCGCTTAACGATGCAGTGGAAAGACCGCGAATCGCTGCACGTTTTTGCCCGAAGACTTCATCGAATTGCGTCTGCAGCTGCGTTAACTGTGGCGCATAGCCGTTCTCCAGCGCGCTCTGGTACGCAGGTTGGTTGAAGTAAACCGGCGGCTTTTCGAATTGGTAAAACATGAAAACAATCGCGCCGAGCAGCAGAATGAAAAACTGCATCGGCACCTTCACTGCAGCATTGAAGAGCAACCCGAGACGGCTCTCTTTTAACGAGCCTCCCGCGATGTATCGTTGCACCTGCGATTGGTCCGCTCCGAAATACGACAGCGCGAGGAAAAAACCGCCGATCAGGCCCGACCAGAACGTATATCGCTTGTGCGGATCGACCGAGAAATTGACCGCCTCCAGTTTGCCCATTTTGCCGGCGACTGACAGCGTGTTTTCAAAGGAGAGATCGGGCGATAACCGGTAAACCGCGACCGCAAATGCAATCGCCATGCCGACCAGGATCACAATCATCTGGTAGCGTTGCGTGATGCTTACAATTTTGGTGCCGCCGATGACGGTGTAGACAATGACGAGACCACCCGCGAGCCAGATGGTCAGGTTCAAGCTCCAGCCGAGCAACGCGGAGAGAATAATAGCTGGCGCGTAGATCGTGATCCCGGCCGCGATGCCTCGTTGGATGAGAAACAAAAATGCGCCGAGTAACTGCGTCTTTCGATCGAACCGTTCGCCAAGGTACTGATAGGCCGTGTAAACTTTCAGTCGCTGAAAAATCGGAACGAACACTGCGCACACGACGATAAGCGCGAGCGGTTGCCCAAAATAATTCTGGATAAAACCTATACCGCCTTCATACGCCAGGCCGGGCATGGAAAGGAACGTGATCGGCCCAGCCTGTGTTGCGAGCACAGACAGGCCGATAGTGGCCCACCGAATACTTGCATCGCCCTTGAGATATTGGCCTAACGAGGCGCTGCCGCGGGTTCGCCAAAGGCCGTAGAGCGGAATCGCCAGAATCGTGGCGATGAGAACGAAATAATCCAGCCGGTTCACGAGAACCGGACAGTAAACAGGTAGAGGAGCGCCACCTCCACCGCAAAAAGTGAAAGCGCCAGGCCGTACGCTTTGCGCCAGGAACGGGCATCTGGGTTATCATCACGTGCGTTCATTTCCCCAGCGACAACATGTTCGCGAATAACCGATAAGCTCCCGGGACTCCAGCCGGCAACTGCCGAAACCAGGAATAACTGGTATAGACAAAGAAACCTTTGCCAGACTTCGCAACCAGCAGACCGCCGTCGAGTGGTTTTTCGTTTGGATCGTTGCAGGACAGGATCGGTGTCCAGGCAGGGTCCCACTTGTTAGGAAAATACAGTCCGCGTTCCTGAACCCATCCGTCGAAGTCTTTTGGCGTGATTTTGTTTGGGATGTTCATGAGCGGGCTATTCGGCGCCAGAACACGCACTTGTGCATTTTCGTCAGTGACGCGGTCCCGTGATATCTCCAATGGATATGGCCCGAGTTCGTTAGTCTTAAGATCTGCGAGTGTGTTGTACTGCGCGATAGCAACTCCGCCTTCTTTTACATACGCAAATAATTCCGGCAACCAGTTGGAAATTCGATCCTGCGTGTTGTACGCCCGAATCCCCAGCACGACGGCAGAGAACTGCGCCAGGTTCTTCGCCGTGATTTCGGGTTCGCTCAACATCTTCACTGAATACCCGAATTGTCTCAGGCTTTCTGGAACATCATCGCCGGCGCCGGGAATGTAACCAATGCGCTCGCCTTTTTTGCGGATATCCGCGCGAACCAGTTTGGCTTGCGCCGGCGGCATCAGCATCTGCACTCCGATGTGCGGATAGGAAATGCGCACGCGCTCGAGCGAATAGTCGCGGCCGTCGATCGAAACGATTGCTCGCAACGTGCCTTCACCATTTTGATTCGGTGGTTTAACGGTAAATGTGGCCACCATCTCCGCATTGGCTGCCTTGAGCTCTACCGGAATAGACGCCGGAGAGACTTCCCAGCCCCGCGGTGCAGCCAGTTTCAGTTCTCCTTTCACAGGACCAGTTGCCGCTGTGACGCGCACTGAAACAGGTTTTGTCTCGTTCATCGGGAATACGAAAACGCCGTCCAAAACGTTCACGAACACAGGCGGCGCAATCACCAATGGCCGTGGAAGTTCGCCCGAGATCGCATCTGCCGTGCGGTACTTCGTGTCCACGATGTACCGCAGTTCCTGTCCGTTGACTTGCAGAACTATCTCGACCGGAAGAGCAGGCGGATTCTCGGGCAGACCAATAAGCTTTTGATCCTCTACAGCGAAGCTGCCGAGCGCCCCGGGTTTGCGAAGCCAGTAAGGCTGCGAATACGGAGCATCGTTGGGAATCCTGCACGACAGATCCTTTGTAGCGAGTTCGTTCGATGGAAGCGCCGCATCGATTTTGTTTGATTCGCCAGTGTTGGGAAAC
>JBKPGQ010000322.1:0-1562 GCA_046729455.1 Verrucomicrobiota bacterium | reverse complement strand
CTTGCAGCCTTGAACCGGAAGAAAACGAGCAAGTCGTGCGGCAAGCACTCACTAGCGCGTCCATCCTGCGCCTCGCAGAGGAAAAGCGCTCGCTTCCTTTTCGAGATCGTTTCGATGGCGTTTTCGCGGCAAAATTTATCCCGAGCGCCTAGCATCAGCTGGTTGCGTCCAGCGATGCTGGTGGAATGATAAGAGCCTATGCATGACGCCCGATTTGATAAACTCGCGAAACTTCTGGTGGAATATTCTATCCGTCTCAAGCGGAACGAAACGGTCCTCATCGAGGCATTCGATATTCCCGACGAAATGACCATCGCGCTGGTTCGCGCCGCCCGGAAGGCGGGCGGAGTGGCGTTTGCACAGACTTATCACGCGCGAGTAAATCGCGCGCTCGCGCTGGAAGCCTCCGACAGACAGCTAAACCTCATAGCAAGCCACGAACTAGCGCGAATGAAAAAAATGGATGCGTATATTGCGGTTCGAGGCAGCAACAACGTCACTGAACTATCCGATGTGCCGCCGGAGACAATGAAACTGATCGCCAGGAAAATGCGGCCGGTACAGGATCAGCGAGTCAAAAAGACCAAGTGGGTAGTCCTGCGCTGGCCGACGCCGTCCATGGCACAGCTTGCCGGAATGAGTACCGAGGCGTTTGAAGATTTCTATTTCGAAGTCTGCACGCTCGACTATCGAAAACTCCAACCTGGCATGAAGACGCTCCATCGTTTGATGGAAAAGACTGATCGAGTTGAAATCAAAGGTCCTGGCACAGATCTCCGTTTCAGCAAGAAGGGGATTCCGGCGGTGATCTGCGGTGGCGATCGCAATATTCCCGATGGTGAAGTGTTCAGCTGCCCGATCAAAGATTCAGTCGAGGGCCACGTGACGTTTAGCGCGCCGAGCATTTATCAGGGGATCGCTTTTGATGGCATTCGGCTTGAATTCAAAAACGGCAAAATCGTTGACGCCACAAGCAACGAGACGAAAAAGCTGAATAAGATCCTCGATTCAGATCCGGGCGCACGTTACATCGGCGAATTTTCGCTCGGATTTAATCCGCTCATTTTACATCCCATGCGGGACATTTTGTTCGATGAAAAAATCGCCGGCTCGTTTCATTTTACTCCCGGGCAAGCCTACGAAGAAGCGGACAACGGAAACCGAAGTCAGGTTCACTGGGACATGGTAAGCATTCAGCGCCCCGAATACGGCGGCGGAGAAATCCATTTTGACGGCAAGCTAATCCGTTGCGACGGGAAGTTTCTCCCGAAACAACTGCGTTCGCTAAACTGGCGCTGAACTGCGGAACGGTCTTTTTCTGATAAAGAAGCTTCGTCTGGTCAGGCCCGCTTTGGCGCGCTAACAGGGTTCAAATGTATCATGCCGATGTCGCCGCCTTCGCCAAGCTCCAGATTTGCTATTTCAAACATTGGCGCTCCTTCGGCTGGGGCCGGCCCGGCACCCGGCAACTGAACAGCCACCTGTTTGGAATTCGAGTTTAGAATGACTGATGCTATTTCGAGTGAGGGCGCAAACTCAAGCGTCGTGATCTGGAATGGCAC
>JBKPGQ010000321.1:0-2304 GCA_046729455.1 Verrucomicrobiota bacterium | reverse complement strand
GCATGGACGAGCTCAGCGCGAGTGCCACGCTGGTGCCGCGAGTCAAACGCGCGGTACAAAGTCTGACGATTCCAGAATGCCGGGAGCTGGTTGAGGAAACGCTCAAGCTCAATACTGCTTCTGAGATTCTAGCTCGCTGTCTCGAATTGGCGGACAAACGCTACGGCGATTTGCTCGGCTGTGCGCCGAGCAAAAGCTAAAATGTTAAAAAAGTTACAAAGTTAAAACGGCAGCACGTCAGATCGGCAAGTCCTTTTAACTTTTCAACTTGGTAACCATTTTACTCTTCCGCTTCGGGATCGGGCTTTAGCCCTTCTTCTTCCATCTTGCGCAAGACGTCGCTCATATCGTCCACTTCATCCCAGACGTCCTGGCTCACGTAAATGGGTGCTTTCTGCTGTGTGGCCATCGCGATGCAATCGCTTGGTCGCCCGTCGAGTTCGATGATCTTTTTCTGATGCAACTCATTTTCAACGCGAATGATCGCGCGGGCGTAATATGTGGCATTTTTCAGGTCGTTGATAATGACTCGCTCGACCTTTGCGCCAAGAGCAGTCAACAAATGTGCCATCAGGTCGTGGGTGAGAGGACGCTCCTTGGTGATTTGGCGCATGAACATGGTGATCGCACTGCCCACTGTTTGATCGACATAAATGATGAACACCTTGTCGTTGTTGCCGAGAAACACTGCGCACCCGCCGCTTGTCGGCAAAACTGCCCGAACCTGCACTTCGATCACCGTTTTGTTCACAAGCGAACGTTATCTGCCGAGAAGCGAAAAACAAGCGGTGTGCACTGCATGCATTGTCTTTCTCTCATGGGGAAACATGCGGTGTATGAGTCGAATAAAAATTTCGAGTCTGCAGGCTTGCATGTTGAACACGCTGATTGAATATGCGTTTTGTGACATTCATTCGCCGCGCGATCTGATCAAATGAAAAACGAGTGGGACGTTGACGCAGCGATCGCGACCTACAATGTCGATGGCTGGGGCGGCGGATATTTCACCGTCAATCCAACGGGTAATGTAGTGGTCCGACCGCTGCAGGAAAATGGCGGTACGATCGACATTCTGGAAGTCGTAAATGAAGCGCGCAACCGCGGTTTAAGCTTCCCGCTCGTCATCCGATTTCAGGATTTGCTTCGACACCGTGTCGAAACGGTGAACCGGGCATTTAAAGAAGCGATGGCAGAGTTCGGTTACAAGAACGAGTATCGCGGGGTTTTTCCGATCAAGGTCAATCAGTTGCGCGAGGTCATCGAAGAAATTGTCGATGCCGGTCAGCAATTTCATTTTGGTCTCGAAGCCGGAAGCAAACCGGAATTGGTCGCCGCGCTGGCGATGCACCAGGATCCCGAAAGTCTCATCATTTGCAATGGTTACAAAGACGCGGCGTTCATCCGCATCGCCCTGCTCGGTTGCAAGCTCGGCAAGAAAGTGGTCATCGTTGCCGAGAAGCTCGAAGAGCTCGAGCAAACGATCCGCGCGGCAAAGGAAGTCGGCGTGGAACCGCACATTGGCATTCGCGTGCGTCTTTACAGCAAGGGCGCGGGCAAATGGGCGCCGAGCGGCGGCGAAAACGCGAAGTTCGGACTCGATACTACAAGCCTCGTAGCCGCGAGCGAAATGTTGAAGGCCGCGGGGCTCGCGCATTGTCTCAAACTCATCCACTTCCACGTCGGTTCGCAGGTACCGGATATTTCCACTATCAAGCGGGCTGTGCGCGAAGGCGCCCGTTATTACGCAAAGATTGCAAAGCTAGGACATGAGCTCGGATATCTGGACGTCGGCGGCGGGCTTGGCGTCGATTATGACGGTTCGCGCAGCGATTTCGACAGCTCGGCAAATTATTCGCTCCAGGAATACGCCAACGACGTCGTTTGGAATATCATGGAAGTTTGCGATTCCGAAGGTGTCCCGCATCCGGCGATCGTGAATGAAGGTGGCCGCGCGATCGTTGCGCATCATTCCGTGCTGGTGATGGAAGCGTTCAGCTCGATCGAGAAAACGGCGCCGAAGTTGCGCGTCACCACGAGCGAGAAAGATCACAAACTTGTGGGCGACATTCTCGATGTGAAGCAGCGGCTCAAGCGTGGCAATCGCCTTGAGAGCCTGCACGACATCCAGCAGATCAAAGAGGAAGCGCAGCAGAACTTCGAGCTGGGTCTACTCGATCTCGAATCAAAAGCAAAGATCGACACGATTTACTGGCAGCTCGCGCAGCAGATCGTAAACATGCATCGCGGCTTGCGTTTCATTCCAGAAGAAGTCAAGCAGCTCGAAACCACGTTGGGCGATCAGTA
>JBKPGQ010000320.1:0-1198 GCA_046729455.1 Verrucomicrobiota bacterium | reverse complement strand
CGAAGATTGCATAGGCAAAGTCGTGGGCGATCTTTCCAGCCGTCGCGGGAGAATTCTTGGCACGGATGTCGACGGACAATTTCAAATCGTCCGCGCCGACGTTCCCGCGATGGAACTCTACCGCTACGCAAGTGTCCTGCGTTCGCTCACCGGTGGACGCGGCGTTCACTCCGAGCAATTCAGTCGCTACGAAGAAATGCCGCGCGAGATCGAGCAGCGCGTGATCGACGAAGCGAAAAAAGCGCGAGCAGGCCACGGCAGCCCGGCGCGTTGAGCTAAATCTGACTCCGCTTGCCTGTCATGTCTCACCATCGAAATGCATATTCCTGTTTGTGCATAAGAAGCGCATTGCGTTAACGTTCCCGCCGTCTCTCATGACTCGCATTAATCTCTTCGCAGCATTCATTCTTTGTTTAACTTTTGTCGCATCAATGGATGCACAACAATCTCCAGCAGAACGGGTGGCTGAAATTCAAACTGCCTTGCGTGACGCCAAGCTCGATGGCTGGCTCTTCTACGATTTCCGGCACAGCGATCCGCTCGCTTATCGAATTTTGAAGCTGGACGAAAAGATGCTCGCCTCCCGCCGCTGGTTCTACTACGTCCCGGCCTCGGGTGAGCCGGTGAAAATTGTGCAGTCGATCGAGCAGTTCAAACTCGACTCGCTTCCCGGCAAAAAGCTTGTCTTTCGCGGCTGGCAGGAATTGCAGGCGCGGCTGCGGGAAGTACTGGGCCCGTCGGCAAAGGGATCGAAGAAACGCATCGCGATGCAGTATTCGCCCATGAACGATATCCCCTACATTTCAAAGGTGGATGCCGGAACGATCGAACTCGTCCGCTCGTTCGCAGTCGAACCTGTCACGAGCGCGGAACTGGTACAACGATTCGAAGCCGTGTTTTCCACGGCGCAGCACCAGATGCATGTGGAAGCTTCCGATAAAATGCATCGGATCATTCAGGAAGCGTTTGCGGAGATTGCGCGCCGGATCCGCGCCAACGAACCAACCACTGAATGGGACATCGCGCAGTTCATGCTGCGTCGTTACAGCGAGGAAGATATGGAGCAGGAGCCAATGATCGTGGCGGTGAACGCGAACGCAGCCAATCCGCACTACATGCCGACAAAGGAAAAGAACTCGCCGATCAAGCGCGGCGATTTTGTGTTGATCGACGCGGCCACGAAATTGAACAAACCCGA
>JBKPGQ010000319.1:0-2887 GCA_046729455.1 Verrucomicrobiota bacterium | reverse complement strand
TCCGGTGCTGATCGATCGTTTTCTGGAAGATGCGATTGAAGTCGATGTCGATTGCATCTCGGATGGCGAAACGACTGTGATCGGTGCAATCATGGAGCACATCGAAGAGGCGGGCATTCACAGCGGCGACAGCGCATGCGTCATTCCGACTTTCTCGTTGTCGCAAAAGGTTCTAGATGAGATTTCAGCTGCAACGAGGGCGATGGCGCGCGAGTTGAACGTCCGCGGGCTGATGAATGTGCAATTCGCCGTGAAGGGCGACGACGTTTACGTGCTGGAAGTGAATCCGCGGGCGTCGCGCACTGTCCCGTTCGTCAGCAAGGCAATCGGTGTCCCACTTGCAAAGCTCGCCGCCAAAGTGATGACCGGGAAATCATTGCCCGAGCTCGGTTTCACAAAGGAAATCGTGCCGAAACATTTCTCCGTGAAAGAAGCAGTGTTCCCGTTTCTGCGCTACGAAGGTTTGGATATCTCGCTTGGTCCGGAGATGAAATCGACCGGCGAAGTAATGGGCATGGATGTCGATCTTGGCCTCGCCTATGCAAAATCCCAGATGGCCGCGCCACCGCCACTGCCGAAAAAAGGAAAAGTTTTCATCAGCGTTAAAGACGCTGATAAGGAAGCGGTGATCCCGGTGGCGCGGGAATTTGTGAAACTCGGCTTCGAAATTATTTCCACGAGCGGAACCGCAGAAGCGCTGACGAAAGCAAAAATCAAAGTCACCAAGGTCTTCAAGATCCACGAAGGACGCCCAAACGTGCTCGACCGCATCAAGAATGGCGACATCAACTTCATCATCAACACGCCGAGCGGGAAAATTCCGCGCGAGCACGAAGTTGTCATTCGCAATGCAGCGCTGGCAGCGAAGATTCCGATCATGACCACGGTGCGCGCCGCACTGGCCAGCGCGAACGGGATCCGATCGCTGCAAAAACGCAAAGTGCAGGTGCGCAGTTTGCAGGAATACAATTCAGATGTCATCCCGAGCGAAACGAGGGACCTCGCAAAAGCTCGCTGATCACCCTCCGTAGATTGGGTGATCCATAATCTGATGTGAGATCCTTCGCTCCGTTCAGGATGACCGCGCGTTTATGTCGTGTTGAACGTTCATCGCTGAGCGCTACCATTGCTACACATGAAACTTTTATTTTGCTGCTCGATCGCATCTACCCTCGTTGCAGCGGCAGCCGCCGAAGAAAAGAAAGAAGCTTCTCCTATGAGTACCTCAAACGAAGTCGCTGTTATCAAAACTAATGAAGGCGAAATGCTGGTCCAGTTTTGGACTGACGCCGCACCAAATACAGTCGAGAATTTTAAGAAGCTGGCGCGTCAAGGCTTTTACGACGGCACCATCTTCCACCGAATCGTCAAAGGATTCATGATTCAGGGAGGCGACCCGAATTCGAAAGATCCGGCAAAAGAGAGCACTTACGGACAAGGCGGTCCTGGATATGAAATTAAAGCCGAATTTAACAATCATTCCCACGATCGGGGTGTCATCTCGATGGCGCGCGGGCCCGATCCGGACTCGGCTGGGTCGCAATTCTTCATCTGCCTCGCGCCCGTTCGGCGGCTCGATGGGCAATACACCACGTTCGGCAAATTGATCAAAGGGGTGGATGTTTTGGAGAAAATCGGCGACACACCGGTCACAAACAACGGCATGGGCGAAGTGAGCAAGCCAACAAAACGCATCGTGATCGAAAGCGTGAAAATCGTGCCGGCGGATTCGGTGAAGTAGAAGGCCCTCCCTCGTTGTTATATCGAGCCCTTCGACTTCGCTCAGGGCAAGCTCAGTCGAGACATCTCTTGCTGTTGCCTTGGAATAAATTAGAGATTCCTCGACTTCGCTCGGAATGACAAACACAACCAAAATCGCGCTTATCCAGATGCGCTGCGGCCCGGAGCCGGAGAAAAATTTTGCGCGTGCGATTGAATTCATTCGCGAGGCGGCGCAAAAAGGTGCCCAGATCGTTTGTCTCCCGGAGCTTTTTCGGTCGCAATATTTCTGTCAGACAGAAGATCACGAGAATTTCGATCTGGCTGAGGAAATTCCGGGCAAATCGACATCGGCATTGGAAGACCTAGCGCGAGAAACCGGAGCGGTAATTATTGCCTCACTTTTCGAGAAACGCAGCGCCGGCCTTTATCACAACACTGCGGCAATCATTGACACGAATGGAAAATTGCTAGGCAAATACCGCAAGATGCATATTCCGGACGACCCGCTGTATCACGAGAAATTCTATTTTGCGCCAGGCGATCTCGGATTTCGGGCGTGGCCAACAACACAGGGCAAAATAGGCGTTTGTGTCTGCTGGGACCAATGGTATCCGGAAGCGGCGCGCCTGACCGCATTGCACGGCGCGGAGATTATTTTTTATCCGACAGCAATCGGCTGGCATCCTTCGGAAAAGAAGGAGTTCGGCGCAGCGCAACATGCCGCCTGGGAAACGATCCAGCGCAGTCACGGAATCGCGAATGGCTGTTATGTCGCAGTCCCAAACCGTGTTGGCCATGAAGCGCCTGCGGGCGGCGACGGCATTGAATTTTGGGGGCAAAGCTTTGTTTGCGGACCGGATGGCGAAATCATCGCGAAAGGTTCCGTCAATGAAGAAGGGATCGTGATGGCCTATGTGGATTGGAGCCGTGTAAACGAGCAGCGCACACATTGGCCATTCTTGCGGGATCGACGCGTCGACGCTTACGGCGGGCTTGACCAGCGAATGATCGACTGATTTCGGTCCGTTTGCTGCGCGCCGCTAAAGTCTAAAAGGCTGAAACGCCTGTCTCGAATTTGAGCGCTGTGTTAATACGGTGGCGATGACCGCGACAGTTTCTCGGCGCACGCGCCGGCCATGGTATCGGCCGTCTTTGACGATGCAGA
>JBKPGQ010000318.1:0-15014 GCA_046729455.1 Verrucomicrobiota bacterium | reverse complement strand
GATCTTATAGGCGATGACGCCGTCTTTGACGTCCTTCTTGTTAGGCAAGCCGAGATGTTCTTTCGGCGTGACGTAGCAAAGCATCGCGCATCCGTACCAGCCGATCATCGCCGCGCCGATGGCGCTGGTGATGTGGTCGTACCCCGGCGCGATGTCGGTCGTTAGGGGACCAAGAGTGTAGAATGGCGCTTCGTCGCACCACTCGAGTTGTTTCTCCATGTTCTCCCGAATCAGGTGCATGGGGATGTGGCCCGGGCCTTCGTTCATTACCTGCACATGCTGCGCCCACGCGCGACGCGTTAGCTCGCCTTGTGTGTAAAGCTCGGCAAACTGCGCTTCGTCGTTCGCGTCGGCGATTGAACCTGGCCGCAGACCGTCGCCGATGGAAAAGCTGACGTCGTACGCGGCCATGATCTCGCAGATTTCGTCCCAATGGGTGTAGAGAAAACTTTCCTGATGATGCGCAAGGCACCACTTGGCCATGATCGAGCCACCGCGCGAGACGATGCCCGTCGCGCGGTTTGCAGTTAACGGAATGTAGCGGAGCAAAACGCCAGCATGAACGGTAAAGTAATCGACCCCCTGCTCCGCCTGTTCGATAAGCGTGTCGCGATAAATTTCCCAGGTCAGCTCCTCGGCGCGCCCGCCGACTTTCTCGAGCGCCTGATAAATCGGCACGGTGCCGATCGGCACAGGTGAATTGCGAATGATCCATTCGCGCGTGGCATGAATATTTTTGCCGGTGCTGAGATCCATTACCGTGTCGGCGCCCCACTTCGTGGCCCAACGCATCTTCTCGACTTCTTCCTCGATTGATGATGCGACGGCGCTGTTGCCGATGTTGGCGTTGATTTTTACCAGGAAATTGCGGCCGATGATCATCGGCTCGCTTTCTGAATGATTGATGTTGGCCGGGATGATGGCGCGGCCGCGCGCGACTTCTTGCCTAACGAATTCAGGAGTGATCTCGCGTGGAATGTTTGCGCCGAACGATTCGCCGAGATGCGCGAAGTCTAATGAGTCCCGTGATTCGTGATTTGTAACTCCTGAATCGGTTCGCCCGGTTCTCGATTCTCGATTCTCGATTTGTCGGCCATTCTCCCGAATGGCAATGAATTCCATCTCGGGCGTAATGATTCCCTGGCGCGCGTACCAGAGCTGCGTGATGGGATAGCCTGTAGACGCGCGCAGCGGTTTGCGGCGCGAGGGCGCGCCGGCTCCATTGAACATTGAGCGTTCGGCGTTGGGCGTTGGGCGTTTGCTTTGCGCATGCGCAGCATGCGCGTCAGAGAGGTATCCATCATCAATTGGCCTAACGAGCCGGCCGTCGTACTCCTCCACATCACCGCGCTTCAGGATCCAATCGCGACGCAAGGGCGGAAGCCCTTGTACTGGGTCAAGCGTCACGCTTGGATCACCCCACGGACCACTGGTATCATAAACGTGCACGGGCTCGTTTATTTCCATCTCGCCGTTCATCGATTTCGTTGGCGCAAGCGAGATTTCCCGGAACGGCACACGAATGTCAGCATGCAGTTTGCCGACGACGTAAATCTTCTTCGAGTTTGGAAGAGGCGTGTCCGTGCTTTGCGAATCAATCGAGTCTTTGGGTGCAATCATGAATGAGTGTGATCAGTGTGCTTTTGGAAGGTCCCTCATTTCATTCGGGATGACATTCATTAAACAAAAAGCCATGCGCGGTCGCGCGCATGGCTGAGATAGCAGTCCCGCGATCGGACCCTCGCTCCCTTCGGCGGCATTACCCGCATCAGGTTCAAGGGGTCTCCAGCGTCACACCGGACTCTCAGCCATTGCAGCTCCCCCGCAGTATCGCTTCTTGTTCAGAATAGGACTCGCATCTGCGAAGTCAACATGCGCCAGGCATTGTAGGGCGCCTGTGTCAGGCGCTTGGCGTTTCACAGAAACGCCCTACAAGCGCGGAGAACTGCAGACGAAAACACCTATCCAGCGGGCGATGTTGGCGCGGGCACTTTCGAGTCAGTGTGAAAGATGGCCATCCATTGGCCGTTCACCATGTGCCAGACTGAACCGGCATTATAGGTGCCGGAATTGTCCTTGCCTCCCGTGGTGGATTGGAGCGTCGCCTTGTAAGTAATCATTGCCGTGTCGGGCCCTGCAAAGGTGACGTTGAAACCGCTCAAGTCGAACGATTTCATGTCCGTCTTCGCCATTATGTCCAGCTCCTCTTGCATGCTGTGCATTCCCTCGGCATAAACCGTCACTAGATCCGCGGAAACAAGTTTCTTAAACTCATCCGCTTTCTTGTCTTTGAAGGCCTGCCAGGCCGCTTTTTCCTTTGAGATGATGGCCTCCTTGTCGGGTGCGGCGAATGAAACCGCAACCGTCGCCAAGAGCGCTGTCACGGTATAGATGATTAGTTTCTTCATGAGGTTGGTCCTTTCGTTGACTTTGTATTCGCGCAGGCGGTCAAAACCAATCAAAAAATCGCGTCGTTAACCGCGTACGAGCGAAGCGAATAAACTGTAGAGGCAGCCCCGAAAAGCATTCGGGGCTGCGGGAGGTAGAACTGCAGGCGCCACGCCCATTCGACTTCGCTCAAAGCAGGCTCTGCCGCTACAGAAACCTCATGGAACAATGGGAGCTGACTCAAGGGACTGTCTGGGGTTTAACGTCTGCTGCGGCGGAAGAAACTTCGACTTGCCAACGAGCTCCATTATACTTGTGTCTGCTTCCTTTAATTCCGCATCCTGAACAACGAATTCGGTTGGTGATGATTTAATTTGTTTGCGATAATCCGCGACCAGCAATGGCGGCTGTTTCTTAATTCCCAACGCCCGATAGCTCTCGATCCCAACACCGATGGCGCGGGCAAGCTTTGCGCGCCAATCTTTTTGCGCAATCAACTTGCACTCGCCCTTCTCCGTCAGAAAGCCTCCTTCGATCAGCACCGCTGGCACTTTCGTCAATCTCAGGACAGCAAACCGCGCGCGCTTGATGCCTCGGTCGTACTCGGGGAGGTGTCCAAGCAACGAATGATAGATGCATGCCGAGAGCGCCGTGCTTTGCGCATCTACGGCGCTGCCAGGTTGCGTGCTCAGAGCACTCGGAGCTACCGCGCTGTCGGAGGTGGAGGGGGCTCCGCGCGGAGTAAACGAAAAAATTTCAAAGCCTGTGGCATTCGGATCGTCATTCGTTGCATTGAAATGAATGCTGACAAAGATCGAATCTCGCGCGGCATTGGCGATCTGCGCGCGGACTTCCAATGGCACGAAGTAATCGCCCTCGCGCGTCATGATCACGCGCAGTCCTTTTGCCTGTAAAAGCGGGCGAAGCTTTCGCGCCACATCCAGCGCAAAATCTTTTTCATATCCGTAACGGCTCACCTGTCCCCTGTCGTAACCACCATGACCGGGATCCAGAACAACCATCTGAACCTTGCCAACGTTGGAAACACGGTGCGGCCGCACCAGCGGCTCGATGGTTTTGGCCACGTCGGTGCGTGAGACCAGATATTTTCCATCCTGTTCGATCACAGGGAAACACAGCCAACTACGCGCGCCGTTGATCATCGTCTCGCGGCTGCCGCTGACGAATTGCAGCGGATTCTTTACCGAATCGACTTCCACTTTCTCACCGGAAGCGGCGATGCCTGCGGGCAATCCGTAAAACTGCGAGATGTTGTCGACGCTCAGGTAGTCGCTACCGCTTACTTTGATAATCTTCCAATCATCCGCTGCGGATGCTGCTATTTGCAATATCGCGATGAGGCTGGCGAGGGACGCGACCGCGAACCAACGTTTCACCGGGAGGACCATGCCTGCGCTATAGTATCGGAAACCTTGCCAATCTCAAGAAGTGACGGCTTCCCAGCCGTCATACTCGAATTTCGGCGGCCTGCCCAAGCCGTCGTTCCTTCTTCGTTGAAACTGACAATTGACATGCCGATTTTTCGCGCTAAAAACCGGAAATGTTTTTGTCTCCCCAACGTACTACCTGCCTTCGGATCACGTCGCTCCTGATTGGTTCAACGCTACTCTTTGCTGGTCACGCTCGCGCCGCTCAAAGGCTCCCGAAATGTTGCGTCTGGCGTGTGACCAACGCGAAGGCGCCTTTTTACCTGGTGGGCTCAATCCATGCGCTCAGCAAAAAGGATTATCCGCTCCCCGCGCCGTACGAGATTGCGCTAAGAGACAGCAAGCGTTTCCTCTTCGAATTCGATCCGAACCGGCATGTCGAATTCGAAAAGAAATTTGAGGCCGCCGGGAAATATCCGCCCGGGCAAGATATCCGCTCGAAAATTCACCCGGATCTTTTGGCCTGGCTTCGCCAAAATATTTTCACTGTGAAAGCCGACACACGCCGAGGAAAACGGGAACAGGTTGCGACCTTCGATAGCGAGTTTGGCTACAAACCCTGGTGGATCGCACAGCACCTCGTCGGCCCGGCGACTTACAGCAAGAGCTCGCTCTCGCATGGTTTGGACAATTACTTCGTGGACCGCGCCACAAAAGAAAGAAAGGAAATCGCGGGCCTCGAATCAGTGGACGAGCACGTGGCTGTCATGGGTGGGTTGTCTGATCGCGATGGCGAATTCATTCTGCGTGACGCCCTCGATGAGCCCAAGAATGCCGAAAAGGAATTCAGCAGGATGCACAAAGCGTGGCTCAAAGGAGATACCGATGCGCTTTGGGCGGGCGACAGCCGGTTGCGAACACGGGCCCCCTGGATCGCAGCGCGTTTTGTCGATAACCGCAACGTCAAATGGGTTCCGCGGATCGAAGCGGAGCTGAAAAGCGGTAAACCAACGGCGATTGTCGCAGGCGCATTGCACTTCTCCGGTCCAAATAGCGTCATAAAATTACTGGAGAAGCGCGGATACAAAATCGAGCAGCTGTAGCCGGCGCAAACGGCGCTCTCGGTAATGGGACGGTGGCCCTTCTGTGATTCCATCCTCACGGGCAGCTTCGCTGTCCGCCTCTCTCTGCGAGGGACATCGTAGGGTGAGGGCACGGCACTTTCGCACGTACTGTCCCCGCCACTCACATCAACGTCTCGTAGAGCGCTTTCGTTTTTTGCGCGATTGACGCCCAACTGAACTGCTCTTCCGCACGTCTGCGACCCGCTTTGCCAAATTTTTCGCGCAGCTGTCGATCTTTCATTAACCGATTGATGCGCTCGGCGAGGTCCCGCGCGAATTTATCGGCGTCTGTCGGCTCGAATGAGCCTCCCTTCGCTTGTTCAAGTGGAACCAGAAATCCGGTCTCGCCATCGACAACGACTTCTTTGATTCCGCCGACGGCGCTCGCAACCACCGCGGTTTCGCAGGCCATAGCCTCAAGATTGATGATGCCAAACGGTTCGTAGATCGACGGACAAACGAATACGGCTGCGTGCGAGTAAAGTTGACGCGTCGCTGTCTCATCCACCATTTCATTAATCCAGATGACTCCGGGCCGCTGCGCTTTTGCGCGGTCCACTGCGCTTTTCATTTCCTCCGCCATCTCAGGCGTGTCCGGGGCCGCGGCGCAAAGGACGATTTGGAAACCGGGATCCATGAATTGGATTGCGCGTAGCAGGTGTTGGAATCCTTTCTGGCGCGTGATCCGGCCGACAAACAGCAGGTACGGTTTGGTTGGATCGATGCCGTATCGTTTCAGCGCAGCGATGGAATCGACCTTCCGATATTGCTCCAGATCGATTCCGTTGTGGATCACATGCACGCGCGCGCGATTCACATCGAACAATCGCTCGATATCGCCTTTGGTCTCCCGCGAAACAGCAATGATGGCGTCCGCCATCTCCAGCGCGGTTTTCTCAACCCAGAGCGAGAAATCGTAACCACCGGCGAGTTGTTCTCGCTTCCAAGGTCGAAGCGGCTCAAGCGAGTGCACCGTGATCACGAGCGGAATGCCGTAATTCTTTTTTGCCAGAATCCCGCCGAAATGGCTGTACCACGTGTGACAGTGCACAAGATTGGCATCGATGTTCGTAGTGTTGAAGTCTGTGCATCGCCGCACCGCGCCGAATACTGAGCGCAACGGCTTTGGGCAGGTGAAATTGCTCGTGTTAACTTCGTAGCCGGTGACCTTCAGATTGCCTTCTTCAAAACGCTGATCGCCAAAGCAACGAACTTCGACCGGCATGGTCTTCGCGAGCTCCCGCGATAGATAGCCGATATGGACGCCGGCGCCGCCGTAAATGTGCGGCGGATATTCATTGGTGAGAAAAAGAACTTTCAAGCGCGACGAAGGATTAAATGATGAAGCACGAATGTCGAATGACGAATTAATGACGAAATTAGAATGACGAACAGCCACGTGCGAAGATTGAGATACCTTCGAGCTTCGTCATTTGTTCATTCTTTTGTCATTCGTCATTCGGATTTCGTCATTCCTTAGCTTTGCACTTTCAACAGCAGTACCGGCACCTCTACTTCGTGGCGCACCTTGTCGGCCGTTGCCCCATAAAGTATGTCGCTGATAAAGCGGTGACCGTGGGTTGTCATCGCAATCAGATCGATGTCTTTCTCGCGCGCAAGTTTGATGATCTCGTCCGAAGGTTCACCCAACGCCAGGACAGCGTCACACGAAAAACCCTCCCCGGTCAGCTCGCGAACTCGCTTTTCCAAATAGGCGCGGTCCTCCTTCATCTCTTCGCTCTCGGCCAGCTGGAGTTGATTGAAATTACGCGCTACCCAACCATCGGCGACATGAACGAGCAGTAGCGTCGCCCCAGCCATGCGCGCAAGAGGTCTAATGTGGGTAAGGATGGTCTCATCGGCAGGGCTGTTCTCGAGCGGGATGAGAATGTGCTTATACATGGCGGGAATGACGAAACCCTAATGACGAAGTTCGAAAGAATGACAAAGCCAAAAGTCCGAAACCATAAAGGGAAATTCCGTGCGCCTTTTGGGGTTTTGATTTTCTTTCGTCATTCGTGCTTCGTCATTTATTCACTTTGGAGTTGGTAGCCCAAAAAAACTGTAGAACGCGTTGAGGACAGAATCTGGCAAAAACGTGTCGAGCAGTAGCTTCATATTCAGCACGATGATAATGCCGGCAGTTGTCCAGCCGAGAATTTTTATCAAGACGCGGTTCGCGAACTCGCCCATTTTTGCCTTCTCACTCGTAAACCGCATCAGCGGCCAAACCGCGAAACCGAGCTGCATGCTTAAGCAGACCTGGCTGGCAATAAGCAACTGTGTGGTTTTTCCTTCGCCGAAAATACCGATCACGAGAACCGCAGGCACAATGGCAATGAGGCGCGTGATCAGTCGACGCAGCCACGGCGTGATCCGAATATTGAGAAAACCCTCCATCACAATCTGACCAGCGAGCGTGCCGGTGAGAGTCGAGTTTTGCCCGGACGCAAGCAGCGCAATCGCGAACAGAACGCTCGCCACTCCGACACCCAGCAATGGGCTCAGTAATTTATACGCGTCCTGAATTTCGGCCACATCCTGATGTCCAGACCAATGGAAGGCGGCAGCTGACAGTATTAAAATCGCCGCGTTGATGAACAGTGCGAACATGAGCGCAGCGCTCGAATCAATGGTGGCAAACTTGATCGCTTCGCGTCTGCCTTCCGGCGTTTGCTCAAACTTGCGCGTCTGCACAATGGACGAATGCAAATAGAGATTATGCGGCATCACGGTAGCCCCGAGGATACCGATGCTCACGTAAAGCATTTCCTGGTTTGTGATGACTCGCGGGCCAGGAACAAAGCCGAGCGCAATGCCCATAACGCTCGGCTTGGAAAAAATCAGTTCCAGCGCGAAGCAACTGCCGATCGTCGCAATGAGCGTAATGACTAGCGCTTCAACGTAACGAAAGCCTTTGTTTTGAAGATAAAGAACAGCCAGCACGTCGCCCGCGGTAATAAGACATCCCCAAACCAGTGGAATACCAAAAAGGAGTTGCAGTCCGATGGCCGAGCCGACGACCTCGGCAAGATCGCACGCCGCGATCGCGATCTCGCACAGAACCCAAAGAAACCAGGCGATTGGTTTCGGGTAGTGATCGCGGCACGCCTGGGCCAGGTCGCGACCGGTAGCAACGCCGAGCTTGATGCACAAGTGCTGGAGTAGGATCGCCATGAAATTCGAAATCATGATGACCATCAGCAGCGAGTAGCCAAATTTCGCGCCGCCGGCGAGGTCGGTGGCCCAGTTGCCCGGGTCCATGTAACCGACCGCGACAAGAAAACCGGGCCCGGAGAATGCAAAGAGTTTTCGCCAAAACGACGCCGTTACGGGAACAACAACGCTGCGATGGACTTCCGGGAGTGAGACACGCGGCGTCGTCCTACGCCAGCCACGTTCCACTCTCGCTTCAATTGTTTGGTTCGAACGATTCATGGGTCTGCAGAAATTAGGCAAGCCAAACTTATTTATATTGCATTATAACTTTATTCGTCCACAATTATTTATTGCTTTGACTATTCCGTTCGGAATTTCTACTTTCGGAAGATGCGACGCCAAAAAAATTCACATTCCGCGCTCGGCAGTTCCACTGCGGTCGAGGATTACCTGGAACGCATCCTCGAACTGATTAACTCGAAGGGATATGCCCGCGTGGTTGATATCGCAGCTGCATTAAGAATTTCCCAGGCAAGCGTGACCAACATGGTTCAGCGGCTCGACGCGGAAGGCCTTCTGAAATACGAAAAATACCGCGGTCTTATTTTGACGGCCGCCGGCAAGAGCCTGGCACACAAGATCGCACAGCGACACAAACTTCTAACCGATTTTCTGGGCTTACTTGGCCTCGACGACCGCGTTATTTATCACGATGTAGAGGGAATGGAGCACCACGTTAGCGCTCCTACTCTGCGCGCAATTGAAGTTTTGACCGCTCAACTGCGGCGCCGACCGGCTTTGCTGGCAGAGTTGCAAGCTGCGATTGCGTAGGCGAGCCATGAAAAAGAAAAAGATCTCATCGAGCCGAGCTGCGATTCCCGTTCGGGCGCTTGATTTCGTGATGTATAACACGAAAAACATCCGCCAGGCCCGTGCCTTTTATCAGAAGCTTTTTGGCCTCAGACGCGGACAGGAGTGGACTGATTTCTGGAGTGAGTTCGCCACCGAACCGTTGACCCTCTGTCTCAACGGCACGGGACATAAACGCCATCCCGAATGGGACTGGAGTGGGCCGGCGTGCGTCGCGTTAGCGGTGGATGACGTTCGTGCCGCGATAGACGTTTGCCGCCGACACCGGGTGAAAATCCTCATCGAGCCAGTCGAAACGCGTGTATGCTGGATGGCTTGGATTGCAGATCCGGATGGCAACCGGATTTGTCTTCATTCGCGCAAAGACGGAACGGCGGGATAGGGCTTACCCCTTGCCGGATGCAGGCACTTTCGCTGTAGTGTTGCTGCTCGATTTCTTAAAATGAAGTTGATTTACACGGCGACCGTCGCTTTGAGAAACTGTAACGAGATAGTTATCGATCTTAACCTGCTCGCCCTGCTTCGGCAGGTGACCAAGCAAATGCGTGACGTAACCGCCGACGGTGCTCACGTCCGCGCTCTCCAACTCTAGCTTCGCGAGTTCGTTCAACTCATAAAGGCCCAGCGCACCGTCCACGGTGAATTCGTTTGCGCTAATCTTACGAAATTCTTCCTTTTCGAAATCGAACTCGTCCTGAATATCACCGACCAGCTCCTCGAGCACGTTTTCAAGAGTCACCATGCCGACCGTGCCGCCATACTCATCCACCACCAAGGCCAGATGCGCATGTTTGCTGAGGAATAACTTAAGCAATTTCTCCAGTGGCATCATCTCCGGGACAGGAATCAAATCGCGTTTGATCTTCAACAGGTCCGGATGCTCTGCGCGCATCAAGGTGAGTAGCTCCTTGATGTGGATCAGGCCGATCGTGTTATCGAGGTTTTCGCGACATAACGGAAACCGCGTGTGCCTGGACTCGATTGCCTTTTTCACGTTCGCGTCGAAACCGTCCTCCAGATTGAAATAAACGATTTCTCCGCGTGGCGTCATGATATCGCGCACCACGCGATCACGCAGATCCAGGACATTAAAAACAAGCTCGCGGCCGAGAGGCGTGACTTCGGCGGATTTTTCGCTTTCCTGAACAATCAAGCGCAGTTCTTCCTCGCTGTGGGCCAGTTCTCCTGCAGCGATCGGTTCCACGCGGATAAGGCGACGAAGTACCCAATTGCTCGCGGCGTTTAGAAACGAGATCGCAGGCTTAAAAATCGCGTAAAACCATCGCAGCGGCGTGCTCACAAACAGTGCAGCAGGCATCGCTTTGCGGATGGCGAGAATTTTTGGGGCTTGTTCCCCAAGAACAATGTGCAAAAACGTGATGGCTGAAAATGCCAGCGCAAAGGAGATGGATTTGATTACCGGCGCGGATTCGATTCCTGCGAGAGCGAAAAACGGTTGGAGCATCCGGGCGAGGAATGGTTCCCCCAGCCAACCAAGCCCCAGGCTGGCTGCAGTAATCCCAACCTGGCAGGCGGAGAGATAGGCGTTCAGGTTAGCTCTAATCTGTTCTACAAGGCCCGCTCGCCGCACGCCTTCGTCAGCCAGCGTCTTGAGCTGACTGTCCCGGATTTTGACCAGCGCAAATTCGGCAACGACAAAGAACCCATTCAGGAATACGAGCGCGACAACCGTCGCCAGTTTGGCGATTAGGACGATCAACGGGTCCCAATGCTGTGCCACGACGTCAGCAATGGGCGCTAAAAGAAATAATGAGGGGAAGTTCATCCAGTAATTCGTGTAGCAGCCGGTTTATGACCGGCCGGGTTACACGCCGCACAGCGACGCGCCACGCTAGAAAATTTTACCAGCTCGACTTGGTTACACCAGGAATCAAGCCTTGCGAAGCCAGCTCACGGAAAGTCAAACGCGACATCTTGAACCGGCGAATAAAAGCGCGCCGGCGTCCGGTCACCTTGCACCGGTTCACTACACGCGTCGGACTGGCGTCACGCGGCAATTGAGAAAGGCCGGCATAGTCCTTTTTCGCCTTCAACTCTGCGCGTAACGCGGCGTACTTCTTGACCGTGGCGCGTTTGCGTTCATTGCGATTGATCCAGGCAGTCTTGGCCATAAAAGAGGCTGACTATAATGCCAGACCCGTAATTTGCAACAGGACCCAGTTCCGGGTCGATTACCCCAAGGCGCTTGTTCGTCGTCGTTGCTTGACCAACGCGCTAGTCGACCGCCGGCCACTCGATGGAGTGGAACCACGCTTTTGCTTGAGTGATTGCGTCCGGTTCAGGCTGTCCTGCAAGACCTTAACAAGGTCGACAACATTAGTCGGAGCCGGAGGAGCAGGTGCTTTCGCCGCGATCTCTCTGTTCTGCGCTTTCTGCTCGATAATCTCCATTAATGCCGTTCTATATTCATCCCGGTATTTTTCCGGTTCCCAGGAGACAGCCATGCTCTCGATGAGCGCCTGCGCCATCTTCAATTCCTTATCGCTCACGGCTGTAGCCGAACCGTTTTTCAAAACCTCAGTGCTCAGTATTTCGCTGGCGAAGTGCATCAGCTCCAAAATCAGGAACAACCCATCGGGTTTCACGGCAGCCAGATGTTCTCGATTGCTAATTACGACCTTGGCAATGCCGATCTTGCCGGTTCCGCTGAGCGCCTTATGCAAGACCGCATAAGCCTTTTCACCACCCTTTTGCGGCTCCAGGAAATAGGGCTTGTAGAAAAACTTCGGATCGACCTGCTCCAAATCCACGAAGTCGGTAATATCGATGGAATGTGTGGACTCGATTCGCACTTTCTCGAAGTCCTCGTCCTTCAGCACAACATAACGACCGCGCTCGTACTCGAAGCCCTTCACAATTTGGTCGGCTGGAACTTCCTTTGAATCCGCTTCCGCCACTTTTTTATATCTGATAGGGCTAAGATCGCTGGAACGAAGCTGTCTAAAACTAATCTTCTCCTCGCGCGTGGCTGGATAAACCGCCACGGGAATATAAACCAGCCCGAAGCTGATACTGCCTTTCCAGGTAGGACGCATGGATAGGAAACCCTTTTTCCACAGTAGCTTGAGCATGTCAACCTTCGAGACCCGGATGCAAGCCTGACGGAATTTGGCTTGAAACTTCCGGAAACAGTCTGATGTTGAAACCTAGCGCATGAGCCTTATCGCCAGTTTCATGAATTTGGCAGGGCCGGACCTGATCGTCATTCTGCTGATTATTCTGGTCTTGTTCGGGGCGAAGAAGTTACCGGAGCTCGCCCGCGGCATGGGTCAGGCGGTAAAGGAATTTCAAAAAGCAAAGGACGAATTCAGCGATGAGCTGCATAAGGCCGGAAAGTCGGAGATTGAAACCGCCAAGTCTGACGTGAAACCGGCGCAGTCGACTGTACCTCGAAGCGAGAGCCAGCCTGCAAGCAGCGACGGGAAAGCGGATCAAGCGTAAAGTGCGGCGGTACTCCGCCGCTTTTGAGTCGAATTACGCGCGACTAAAGCGTACCCGTTTGACCAAACGCGCGATTTACGGCAAAATCGCGGCTCGTTTATGGGCGAACCTGACCTGCGCACTCGTATCAAAGAGATGCTCGTAAAAAATTTGATGCTGCAAGTTACCCCGGAACAGATCGGAGACGATCTTCCCCTTTTCGGAGCCAACGGTCTCGGTTTGGATTCCATCGATGCGCTCGAGCTGGTGGTGAGCATGGAGAAAACATTTGGGGTCGGTGTGCCAAGCTCGGAAGTGGCTGGCAAAGCGCTTCGAACTGTAAATACAATCCACGATTACATTCTCGAAAAACGCAGCGCGGCCGCTTAGGTTGCGGTGACGGCAGTCGTTGCCGATTCCACGTGAACATTCTCTACGTAGAGAGCAGCCGCAGCTGGGGCGGCCAGGAGTATCGCACGTGTCTCGAAATTAACTGGCTGAATGCTAATGGGCATCAGGCATGGCTCATCTGCAATCCAGATAGTCAGGTGCACTCTAAAGCTTTGGAACTTGGCACTCGCCTTGTGCCAATGCCGCTCGCTAGTCGCATTGACTTGGCATGCTCGTGGCGACTTTGGAGATTTTGCCGGCGAAACCGGATCGATTTGCTCAAAACCTATAGCTCGAAAGATCACTGGCTTTGTCTCCCGCTCTATTTTTTCGGGATTCCATTAAGCCGCGCGCGCTGCATCACCGATCCAATCGGAAGCAAGGGACGCGCATTTGTCTTCAAGCATGGCTGTTCGAACATTGTGGCCGATGCATCGGTGATTAAACGTGAACTCGTACAGGAACACGGCGTCGATCCTGCCAAAATTGAAGTCATCGGTTCGGCTGTCGATTTGGAAAAGTTCAAGCCACCACGCGATCGGATGAAATTCCGTCGTGAAATCGGTGTCGACGCAGATATTTCGCTCATTGGAAACATCGGAATGATCCGCCCGGATAAAGGGCAGCTCGTTCTCGTTGAAGCTGCTCCCCTGGTCTTAGCAGAGCGACCGCATGCGCGCTTCGTCATCGTGGGACAGGGCACCGGCATCCTAAAGCGCGGGATCAATGTAAGGAACGCCATCGATCGCGCCGGCCTGGTCGATCAAGTAATCATGGCAGGGTATCGCTGGGACACCCCTGATGTTTACGCGGCGTGTGATATGATAGTGATAGCTTCGCTGCGCACCGAAGCGTCTCCGATCGTGTTGCGCGAAGCCTTTGCCAGCGGACGTCCCGTCATCGCGACAAGCGTCGGCGATATTCCGGAAATTATTGAGCATCGGCAAAACGGTCTGCTCACTGAGCCGGGCGACAGCAAAGCGCTTGCCGCTGCGATTCTCGAATTTATTTGTGATCCGAACCTGGCCGCGCATTGCGCGGCAAACGGCCTGTGCTATGCAGCCGGACATTTTTCATTCGATGAGATGATGAAAGCAAAGCTTCGTGCCGACATTGCGCTGTTAGGAAACGCCATGGATCGTGCAGCGTCTGCCAGCATGGTATCGTCGCAGGAAGTCGGTCCTCGATCGAAAGGTCTCACGCAGTTGAAGAGGAATTGATCGCATCTATCAATTGACGGAAGCGTCCGAATCTAGTGCGAAAAGGCGTAAAGATCAGTCGAGGCAAATCCCAAATTTCAGGCTCATTTTTTTCCTGAGGCAGCGCCGTACCCTGGACAATTTCGCCTTTGCGCACGATGTCGGCGAATTCCCTGTTAAGTTTGATAATCGCGGCTTTCGACAAGCGATCGTTGATCCGAATTACAAATCGTTCCTCTACCCATCGTGCCGAGTGATAGATTTTGTAAAAATTTAAAATCTCTGCGACGGCCTCACGGACGTTATGAGTGATTTTGAAAAAGGAAAAATCTTCCTTCGAGATCAAGCCTGACTTAAGGAGGCGATCCCTAATAAACTTCATCCAAACCTCCCAATAATTTCCACGTGGCCGATCCAACATTACCACCGGAATGATACGGGCCTTCCCGGTTTGCATAAGTGTGAGCACCTCGAAGGTTTCGTCGAGTGTGCCAAAACCGCCGGGAAACAACGCAAACGCGTGCGCCTCTTTCACGAAGTTCAACTTACGGGTGAAAAAATAGTTGAGAGTAATCAGCTTGGGGTCGCCCTCGATGATTTCGTTGGCTCTCTGCTCGGATGGAAGGCGGATATTCAGCCCGAAGCTATGGTCGCGGCCTGCGCCCCGCTGCGCTGCTCCCATGATCCCGTCACCGCCACCGGTGACCACCATGAAATTGTGCGCCACCATTTCCCGAGCGAACTCCTTTGCCACTTCGTACTCGGGTGAATCGGTTGGAGTGCGCGCTGATCCAAAAATGGCCACTTTTCGCAAATGCTGAAATGGTGCGAAGACTTTCGCCGCGTTGCGCATTTCTTTTATTGAACGATTGATCAACTTGAGATCCGCCACGCTCATGTGATCGCGCGCTATGTTCAGCGCAGTAACGATCATTTCCTCGATCAGTTCGGGAGATTCACTTGCGTCCCAATCGCGAACCAGCTGCCGCACACGCGCGTCGAACGGCGGATCAATGCTCCATTGGCGCCGTGTTGGCTGATCGTGAATTGCGCCC
>JBKPGQ010000317.1:0-20945 GCA_046729455.1 Verrucomicrobiota bacterium | reverse complement strand
TCCGGACCGATTTCGTCGCCCGGATCTTCTATGTCGACGCCGACGCTCTTCAAATGTGCGAGCGCTTTTCGCAACGTCGCCATGTCTGGCAAGTGAAACGACATGTGATCAATCGTTTTGGGGGACGGCTTCCCTTTAAATAACGCGATCGTAACATTGTCGTTGCCGACCGCGACACCGCTTCCGAAATCGAATTCTTTACGCAACCCTAGAGCGCGCTGAAACCATTCGGCGCTTTTCTTCGGATCGCGCACAGCTAGCCCAAAGTGACCAACCTCTCCGAGCGTGAACGGAACTTTCATGAACCGCGATGAATTGTTAAATCTTCAAATCAATCGATTTCGGCTGGTTCGGAGCCGTTGCGAGAAATGAGCGGCTCCATGAAGTGCTGGTTGAAATCTTTCAGGGCATCACGCGGCGTTTCTCCCAGTCCGCTGGCTCCCTGTCGCACTTCCGGTCCGATGAACGCCAGCCATGTGTCGCCGATCATTCCCATTCTTGGGCGCAAGCGCGCAGCCGGGCTGCGCGGATGGTTTTCGAGAAAGTCCTCGACATCCTCTTTAATCACAGGAGGCAGCTCTTCAATTGCAAGCGAGGTCATATTTTAGGAAACGTGTATCACGGGCATGTTGGACTTGAAGAGTTCAAAAACGCTTTGTTCAGGGAGATGAAAGCGATGCGAGGACGCGTCGCACTCCTAAAGCACTTCGGACGAAACCTACGGAGCGGCTGGTCTGCTATATCATTGCGAAAAAGCGCGGGATTAATCGCGTCCCCAAACCATCGCAACGGAAGTCGTGAGACTGCCACCCATGTTGAATGTGAGGAATCTTTTCGCATTCTCGATCTGCCGCGCGCCGGCCTGTTCCGTGAGCTGCTGGTATGCCTCGAAAACCTGACGAACACCAGTCGCCCCAACAGGGTGACCGTCGGCAATCAAGCCGCCGCCCGCGTTCACCGGAATCTGAAAAGGCCCTTTGAATTTTTCCGTGCGTACCTGCGGCAACGCTGTTGCGCCGCTCTTCACAAGCTCAACGCCTTTGCCAGACTCGGCGAGTCCGAGAATTTCGTAGGCGACAATTTCAGTAATGGAAAAGCAATCGTGCACTTCGGCACCTTGCAGGTCGCGTGGCGCTAGATTCGCCATGCGGAAGGCTTTCTCGGCCGCCTTGCGCGCGATCGAAAACGTGGGCGCATCCTTTTTGTCGAGCGGCAGATAGTCTGTGGTATGACCATAGCCGAGCAGCCGGGCGGTCTTGTTTTTATCGCGGACGATTTTCTCGAGGTACTTTCCAGAAACGAGAACGACTGATGCCGCGCCGTCGGTGATCTGCGAACAATCGGAAACTTTGAGCGGTGGCGCGACGCTCGGATTCTTATCCGAAACCTGGGATGCGCAATCGAGGGTGAGATCGGCGTCACGCATTTGCGCAAGCGGATTCAACTTGGCGTGGGCATAATTTTTCCATGCGACCAGCGCCAGGTCTGCTTCGGTTGCGCCGTATTTCTCGATATAAATCTGCGCGATCCGCCCGAACAATTTTGGGAACATGAAGTCACCGTACTCCGGTTTTTCATTGTGATAATCGGCCGCCGCGCCGAGAACATCGGAACCATCGAGCGACGACATTGTCTTCTGCTGTTCCGCGCCAACAACCAGCACGACGTCATAAAAGCCGCCCATGATCCATTCCGCGCCGAGCAACACCGACAACGCGCCGGATGCGCACGCCGCTTCGGTATGCATCGTTGGAATACCGCGTAGTTTCGGATCGATCTCTGGAATGAAGGCACCGAGCTGCAATTGCTTCGTGAACTGGCCTGCGTTGAAGTTGCCAACCGCGCCCGCCTGAATTTCCGCCGGATCAATCTTCGCATCGTCGATCGCTTTTTTGCCGGCTTCGATGATGATGTGCCGGATGGTTTTTCCTTCTTTCTTCAGGTTACGCTTAAAATCGGTGCGCCCGCCGCCGAGAATGTAGACTGACTCGCTCATAGATACTTCAATTTAGCTAATCTTTACCCACTGTCATCCCGAGCGGGGCGAGGGATCTTCCGCAACATGCTGCGCTACGCGAGCAAAGCCGACTGACCAAGCACCACGGCGAGATCCTTCGCCGTTTTAGCGACTCAGAATAAGATGCTACCCGCCAAAGGCATCAATCCCCGTGATGTCGCGGCCGATGACTAGTGTATGGATGTCGTGTGTGCCTTCGTACGTAGAGACGGTTTCAAGGTTCATGACATGGCGAATGACTGGGTAGCGATCTGTGATGCCTGCCGCGCCGAGTACGTCGCGCGCCTTCCGGGCACATTCCAGCGCCATCCAAACATTGTTGCGCTTTGCGAGCGAGATCTGCGCGGCACGCGCGGAGCCCATCTCCATCATGCGTGTGAGGCGCAACGCCAATAATTGCGCCTTGGTAATCTCCTGCGCCATCCAAACAAGCTTTTGTTGCACTAATTGGAAGCCGGCAATGGGGCGGCCAAATTGTTCGCGCGATTTGGCGTAAGCCAGCGCCGTTTCGTAGCAATCGAGGGCCGCGCCAATTACGCCCCACGCAATGCCTGCACGCGCGTGCGAAAGACATGACAGTGGTGCGCCGAGCCCGGACGCCTTGGGCAAACGATTCTCTGCAGATATGCGGCAGTTCTCGAACCAGCACTCCGACGTGCGCGACATGCGTAGACTAAACTTTCCTTCGATGTCCTGTGCGCGAAATCCGGGGGCATCCTTTTCTACGACGAATCCGCCCACCTGCCCATCGTCATCTTTTGCCCAAACCACCTTCACATCCGCAATCGATGCGTTACCGATCCAGCACTTGCTACCGTTCAAAATGTAATGGTCACCTTCGCGTTTGGCGCGGGTTTCCATCCCGCCAGGATCCGAACCATGTCCGTGTTCGGTTAGCGCAAAACAAGCCACTAGCTTTCCTGAAAGCAATCCTGGTAGACAGCGCGCCTGTTGCTCCGGCGACCCAAAGGAATGGATTGCCTGTATCGCGAGCGCACCCTGCACAGAAGCCAGTGAGCGCAAGCCGGAATCGGCCCGCTCAAGTTCTTGCATGATGAGGCCGTACGCGGTGTGGCTAACGCCGGCACACCCGTGCTCTTTCAGATACGGCGCGTAAAAGCCAAGCGCACCCATCCGTGGGATGAGATGTTCTGGGAATTTCGCCGCGCGATGGCACGGGACGATCTCGGACAAAACTTCCTCCTGCACAAAACGCCTCGCCCCATCGCGCGCTCCGCGTTCTTCGTCCGTGAGAAGTTCTTCGATGCCGTAGTAATCCAGCGAAGTTGCCGTCATGTCGTCAGTCCCGGTAACGCGCGACAGTTTAGCGGTCGCGCGACGCGAACACAATGCTGCTGGGCAAAGCGAACGCCGAACTAAAGGCCCTTGGCACAAGCGCCACTACAATTACTTCCTCGTCGGCAATCCCGCGGCTTTCCAGGCTTTGAAGCCGCCCGCCATCGAGCGGACGTTTTTGTACCCCATCTTTTGCAAGCTCTCCGCGGCAAGTGCAGAGCGTCCGCCTCCACCGCAATGGCAAATGATCATCGCATTCGAGTCGGGGACTTTTTCTTCGATGTCGAGCTCGATGGTACCGCGACTCATATGAATCGCGTCACGAATATGTTCCTCGTCCCACTCGTCTTTCTCACGAACGTCGACGATTATGGCTTGGCCGCTCTTTGATTTTACCGCCGCGTCGTGCGGCGAGATCTCGGTGATGTGTTTCTTTGCCTCGGCGACCAGTTTTTCAAAGCCAGTGTGCTCTGCCATACAGATTTCTAACCACTAATCGACACGAATAAACACGAATTTGATCCTTAATTAGTGTCGATTCGTGCTCATTCGTGGTTAAGTTTTTTATTCGTAGCGCAGCGCTTCGATAGGATCGAGCGCGGCGGCTTTGCGCGCCGGGTAAAATCCAAAGAAAATTCCAACCGCTGCGCTGAACAAGAATGCAATTGCGATTGAGCTAATCGATATCAACGTCGGCCAATTCGCGTATGCCGAAAGAACCTTCGACGCGCCAACGCCACAGACGATCCCAATCACGCCACCGACCGAGCTTAGGGTGACGGCTTCGATCAGGAATTGAGTGAGAATGTCGTTGCCGCGCGCGCCGACAGCCATGCGCACGCCGATTTCACGCGTCCGCTCGGTCACGCTCACGAGCATGATGTTCATGATGCCAATGCCGCCGACCAAAAGCGAGACGCCCGCGATCGAGCCAAGCAGAATTGTCATCACTGCCGTCGTCGCCGTCGCCGCCTGGGCGATTTCCTGTTGGTTGCGCACGGTGAAATCGTCATCGCGCCCCGGACGAATATTATGTCGTTGCCGCAGCAGCGAGATGATTTGTTGCTGCGCCGCTTCGAGCTGCTGCGGATCGGAGATTTGCACGTTGATATTGCGAAGAGTGGTGCCGCCCAGCACACGCTTCATTGCGCTTGTATACGGCATGATGACGATGTCGTCCTGATCCACGCCCTGCGTGCTTAATCCCTTGGGAGTCAGAACACCGGTGATTGTGAACGGGACCTCTTTGATTCGTAAAATCTGGCCAATCGGATTTTCGTTTCCGTAAATCTGCGTCCCCGTGGTGCGGCCGATTACACAAACCTTGTTCGCGCTGCGAACGTCTTGCGATGTAAACGGCGCGCCATCGGCCAGGGGCCATTGTCGGATGTCAAAGTAATCGGCTGATTCGCCGTAAATGCGGGTAAACCAATTTTGATTTCCTGCTGCTACCTGCGTAGTCGAAACGACTTCCTCGCTTACTCCGATGACGCCTGGCACTTCGCGCCGAATCGCCTCCGCGTCTTCGATTTTGAGCGTGCCGGCGCCGCCCCACCCTGTGCGAATGCCGCTGGAAGTGGTGCTGCCGGAAAAGATGAGGATCACATTTTGCCCGAGGCTGGCGATCTGCGCTTCCACTTGCGCCTTCGCGCCATTGCCGATCCCGACCATCGCAATGACCGCGCCAACTCCGATGATGATGCCGAGCGCGGTCAGCACGGAACGCAGTTTATTTCGTCGCAATGCGCGGAGCGCGACATTAAATGTTGGTGCGACTCTCATTTCGTCGGTTGAAACGTCGAACCGTGTTGTTGGAACTGTGACACAGCATCCGCGCGTTGCGAAACCAGGTGATCATCCAGAATCAGGCCGTCGCGCATCATTACATTGCGCTTCGCATAAGCAGCGATGTCAGATTCGTGCGTCACCATGATAACGGTAATTCCGCGCTCATTAAGTTGCTGAAAAATCGCCATGATCTCGACGCTGGTCCGGCTGTCCAGATTGCCGGTCGGCTCGTCCGCAAGCAGCACTTCCGGCTGATTGATCAACGCGCGGGCAATCGCCACGCGTTGTTGCTGGCCACCTGAAAGCTGGCTCGGATAATGATCTTCGCGGCCTGCGAGGCCAACGGATGCAAGGACGCGATCCGCCCTTTCGCGAAGTTCTGCATTCGTCAGATGCTGTGCGCTGTAAACCAACGGCAACTCGACATTCTCGCGCGCGGAGGTTCGCGGCAGCAGATTAAAATTCTGGAACACGAAACCAATTTTGCGATTCCGGATATCGGCGAGCCGATCTCGACCGAGACCGGAGACGTCCGCGGCGTCCAAAATATAATGGCCTGACGTGGGCCGATCCAGACAACCCAGAATATTCATGAGCGTGGATTTTCCGGAACCGCTCGCGCCCATGAGCGCGACAAATTCGCCGCGCTTGATTTGGATCGACACTCCCCGCACCGCGGGCACTTCCATTTCGCCGGTGCGATACGTCTTATGAACATCGATTAAAGTGACGATGGCGCCGTTATTCATATCATGTCTTGCTTTTGCTCATGCCCTTGCTCATGAAAGTCGGAGCTTCCTCGACTCCGCTTGGAATGACAGAAATCCGCGCGACATGAGGATTACGGAAATCGCCGCGGTGCACCGCCAAAGGGATTTGTCGCGGGCGATGGCGCAGCGGTGGTTGAACTGAGCTCGGCCGTTACGACGCGATCGCCTTCTTTCAAGCCTTCGACCACCTCAGTCACAATCCCGTCGCTGATGCCAGTCTTGATTTGCCTCGGCTGCGGGCGACCTGCCCCAGATGGCAAAACATAGACTGTCCGCTGAGCACCCTGCTGCGCACTACCACCGCGCCCCGCAGTCGGACGTCCCGCTCGACTTGTGACCGTCTTTCTTGTTTCAACCGGCGTGGCATCTGGCGGACGATAGCGCAATGCCGCGTTCTTGATCTGCAGGACGTCGTCCTTGTGAGCAACGATGATTGAGACGTTCGCCGTCATTCCTGGTTTCAATTTCAGCTCCGGATTGCTCACTCCGATAACCGTGTCGTAGGTAACTACGTTTTGCACTGTGATCGGCGCATTCCGCACCTGGACGACTTTTCCGTGAAATGTCTCCATGGGAAAAGCGTCCACGGTGAAATCGACATTTTGATCGATCTTGACCACGCCCACATCCGCTTCGGCCACATTCGCGTCGATTTGCATTTTGGTAAGATCGTTTGCAATCGCAAAGATGATCGGCGCCTGCAAACTGGCCGCGACCGTCTGGCCAACGTCGACGCTGCGCGAAATAACGACACCATCAATAGGCGAGGTAATGGTGCAATGCTCCAGATCGGCCCGCGCTTTATCGAGCGCGCCCTGCTTGATTTTCACGTTGGCTTCTGCCGTATGCAGATTTGCCATTGCCTGGTCCAGATCGGCTTGAGAGGAAGTTTTCCTGGCAAACAATTCCTGTGTCCGGGTTGCATTCACCTTCGCGAGTTCAAGCCCGGCCTGTGCGCTGGCCAGATCGCCTTCTGCCTGAGTGACAGTTGCCTGAAAAAGAGCGGGATCGATTTGGGCGACCACCTGGCCGGCTTTCACCTGGGAATTAAAATCCACGAACAACTTCGCGATATTTCCTGAAACTTGGCTGCCTACCTGTACGTTAACGACTGGATTGAGTGTGCCGGTTGCCGTAACCGCCTGAGTAAGCGGGCCGCGTGTGATGGTTGCAGTCTGATAGTTTGCAACGCCGCCGTTGCGACACTGCCGGAGGACCGCAGCAATAACGAGCAGTCCAAGTATGAGAACGAGCCAAGGGAAAAAACGTTTCATTCAAGCGGTGGTTGACTGCGCTTATTAGTAGGAGACAGGAAGAGATGATGCGGCGTTACATCCAAATCTACTCCATCATGCTGCGCAACTCCCTTATCCGCGAGCTGAGTTTCAAGACGAACTTCCTGTTATGGATGGTCGTGGAGATCCTTTGGTTCTGCGGGCAGATTGTCTTCTTCAGCATCATTTTCGGCAATGTTGATCGGATTGGTGACTGGACAAAGTGGGAGGTCGTGCTGCTGATCGGCACGCACCAAATGATTGCCCAACTTTTTCAGGCATTCTTTTTTGTTAACGTTGCAAATATTCCAGAACTCGTGCGCACGGGAAAATTGGATTCCTTGCTGGTTCTCCCGATCGATAGTCAGTTTGCTGTTTCGACGAAGCAATTCGGCCTCGACAGCATCGTCAACGCGGCGTTAGGAGGCGTGGTAGTTTGCGTATCGCTTTCGCGTCTCAATGTGGTCCCAGATTTGACATCAATCTTGCTTTACCTGGTTGCGCTGGGGTTTGGCATTGCCGTGCATTACTCAATCATGCTTGCTCTGGCAGCGGTCAGTTTCTGGATCGTGCGCGCCCAGGGATTGGTTTATGGCTACTTTAATTTCCTGAACATCGCGCGTTATCCAGATGCTATCTTTCCATGGCTATTCCGCTTGATCTTCGGCTGGATCATTCCGGTGGTCATCATCGCAAATATCCCGGCTCGCCTGCTGATCAAATCTTTCGGGCAACCTTGGTGGCTGATGCTCCATCTTGTCACTGCCTCGAGTATTGTTTTCCTTCTGTCACGCGGTTTCTGGAAATTTGCCCTGAACCGTTACTCCAGCGCGAGCTCGTAGGCGCCTGCTGGAATGGGTGGAACCCTCGTGGCTGGGACACCGTTGCTGCCGGGTAGTGGTTTTGCCTAGGCGTGAAGGCCAGTTTGTGGTGGAGCGAATTTTTTGACCAAATCCGCTTGCGCCGTCTGGGAAATGTTCTTAATTAAGCGTCCATTTTTCCGGTGCCACTCGATTAGAGGGCGCTTTCAACGCTATGGCAAAAGCAACAAAAAAGAAGAGTTCTGCGAAGAAGCCTGCTGCGCGTAACGCGCGACCGGCACGCAAGGGGCACGTCAAGCGGCCGGTCTCGAAAAAGGTCGCGAAGACGACGAAAGCCGGGAAGCATGGCTCTTCCAAAACCAAAAGAGGAACGATTGAATCTCCGGCAGTCTTGCTAGGTATGAACCATCGCGAAAGGAGGCTTGATCCTTTTGTACGGAAGCAGAAAGAGAAACTGCTGCAGCTTCGGGACGCCATGGTCGATTCAATGGCTGGTGTTGCCCAGGACACTCTGAGGTCGCGAGCCGAGGGCAGCGAGGCATCCGCATTTGGAATGCACCAGGCTGACGCTGGATCGGACGCTTACGATCGGGATTTTGCGTTGAGTTTGCTTTCGCAGGAACAGGACGCCCTTTACGAAATCGATCAGGCGCTCAAGCGCATTGAGCTGGGAACCTACGGGAAGTGCGAGATGTCGGGCAAACCAATCCCGCACGCAAGACTGGAAGCTATCCCATTCGCGCGTTTCACCGTTGAATGCCAATCGCAGCTGGAAAAGCAAAATAAGGCGTCGCGGGTCCGTCAATCTGTTACCTCTCTGTTTGGTTTGACCGAGGAGGAAGGCGGCGAGGCTGAGGAAGAGGAAGTCGCGCCCGCGGAAGTGAAGGAGTGACGGACAGATGGCGCAGGAAATTGTCACGCTGGAATGCACAGAGGCCAAAGCTTTGGGAAAGCCCGTCTCGCGTTACATGACCACGCGGAACAAGAAAAGCCCGCGCACACCGAACCGCCTCGAGAAAAAGAAATACAATCCGTTCTTAAGACGGCACACATTGCACCGCGAAACTAAATGATGGGCCCTAAAACCGCCAAACGCCGTTCCGCCTTTCGGCGCGCCAATCGCGCCATGCCGCGCCGGCGAATCGACATTGCCATTGAGGCTATCGATTACAAGAACCCCGATCTCCTGAAAAAATTCGTCACGGAGAGCGGCAAAATTCTTCCACGCCGTGTCACCGGCATGCCCGCGCATCTGCATCGCAGGATCACGCGCGAGATAAAGCGCAGCCGCTCAGTGCTGTTAATGAAATAGTTGTAGCCGCGGTCGCTGACCGCGGTTGTGGAGGCACTAGTGTCAAGCGCCTTCTTGTTCGGTTCGGCGTTTGACACAAACGCCGCTACAACGATTGGGCATCGGTCGTTTTCCTGCCGCGCCTATGCCTTCCGCGTTTTTTCGCCTTGCTCGATCAGCTTCCAGAATTCGCGAGTCTCACCCAGTTGCGCGTCTTCGGATACCGGCAGTTTGCTCCGGAAAAGGAAATCGCGAAACGTGTTCTTGTGCAAAACGCGATGGACCCTGATGCCTTCGTCGGTCTTGGCGAAATAAATGCGATAATCTTTCGCCCGGTAGCGATATAGCTTTTTCCCTTCGCGCTGGATCACACCAAACCGCTCGGAGTCGAGCTGGTCGAGGTCCTCGGGTAAAATTTGGAACTCCGCGAGCAGCTCAAGCTGCAATTTCTTCGGGAGCGCGGAGATCTCGGCCGCGCTTAATTCGTTGAAGATGATCTGGAACATCGTACTCGTAAATTTATTAAACCAACAGTATGAACGCGGCAGCGCTCAAACATAAACCCGCCGGACGCGTCCGCCAATTCGTGTCGTTATTTCCCAGGGAATTGTGCCAGCGGTCCCGGCCAGTTCCGCACAGGAAATCTCCTCGTTCCCATCGCGCCCCATTAAAACAACCTCATCACCCACTCGCGCATTATCGATCCTGCTAACATCGATCATCATCAAATCCATCGTCACACGGCCGAGAATGGCGCAACGCTGCCCACGAACCAGGACAGCAGCGTCACGATTAGAAAGGTGCCATGGATAGCCGTCGGCATAACCAGCTGACAACGTTGCGATCCGCATTTTCCGAGGAGTGATAAACGTCCGGCCATAGCTGATCGAACTTCCCTTCGGCATGTCACGCATCAGAGAAATACGCGTTTTCCATGTCATCGCCGGTTTGAGGAGGTTCTGAAATTCAGGGAGCGGTGAAATCCCGTAAAGGACAATCCCGGCGCGCACCATGTCGAAGACTCCTGCGGACTCAGGAAAAGCGAGCACCCCTGCGCTTTGGAGCACATGCGCTTTATAATTGATTGGAACCGCGGCGCGAAATTGCTTCATGATTTCGCTAAAGCGCAAAAGCTGGTCACGCGTGTAATCCGCATCCTCACCAGAGACTGGCAAATGGGTCGAAACGCTGTGAATCCTGATATTCGGAAATGTGGAGACCTTCTTGAGAACGTCCAAGGCTTCGTCCTCTGGAACTCCCATGCGGCCCATGCCCGTATCGATCTTGAAATTCACGACCACAGGCGAGCTGCGCGCGAGTCGATTGAAATCTTCTGCCTCCTCGAACGCAGAAATCGTCGGAATGAAACCGCGCTCGGCGATCGTCGATCGTTCCCCCGGCAAAGCGGGGCCAAGAATAACGATCGGATGAGAGAAGGACTCGCGAAGCGCCATTGCCTCTTCCAGATTCGCCACGCCAAAAAGTTGCGCCTCATCTGCGAGCGTTTCCGCTACACCGATTAAACCGTGCCCGTAAGCATTCGCTTTCACCACAGCTAGCATCTCCGCGGAACCGATGCGTTTCTGGACGAATTTGGCATTGTGGCGCAACGCGCCCCGATCGATCTCGGCCCAGCAGCGATAGGTTTGCTTCATGACTTGTGGCACGGGCTTCTAGCCCGAAGTCTCTTTATCGGCAAGGATGCCGATGCCACGAGATGGCATGGTGACATGTGGCTCGCGCAGGTAAATCGGTTCGAGCGGTGGCAAAGAAAAGCTGCGCTGCGGTTCTCGCGCAAGCTTGGCTAGCAAGAGAGCCGATGGAAAACGAACTACGGCTCGCTCAAATTGCGGGAGTGAATCCGAAGTAAAAATTGGCATCTCAATCTCAAGCGTCTCGAGTTTCAGTTTCAGTTCGGACTCTGGGAGAAGCGTTGGACCTTCAAAGAGATTATTCGTGCGGATACGCGCGAAGAAAAAAGATTTCCTGCGGGCATTTCCAATAACGCAGTATTCGTCTGTGTTGCATTCCATTGCGCTGATCGACGGAAAACCGATCAGGCGCGCACCGAAAGAAATCTGCAATCCGATTGCGGCCGAAATTGCGATGCGGGTCCCCGCGTACGAGCCAGGGCCAAGCCCGACCATAATCGTGTCTGCGGCACCAAATTTTTCCGTTACACCGTCGAGGTTCTCAAAAAAGAGAGCGGAATTTTTTCTATCGTTCGGCCACTCCCGGGTGAAATCGGTAATGTCCTCATCCAACCACGCCAGACTGCCGCACACTGTGGAAAGTTCCAGTGCAAGAATTTTCACGTTCCTTGGAAACTAATGGCGCGCTGATTCTCCGATTTTATCTCAAACAGAATCCAGTGCGCCTGTTCAGGAATGAATTCCGGAAAGCGATCTGCCCATTCGATCACCGAGACTCCGTCGCCAAAAAAATAGTCGTCGAGGCCAAGCCGCGCGAGGGACTGGCGATTCTCCACGCGAAAGAAATCAAAATGATAAACAGGCAATCGCCCATCTCGATATTCGTGCACAATCGTAAAGGTAGGGCTGGAAACGGCGGCGTTGCTTCCCATGCCGGCCACGAAACCTTTCGCAAATAGAGTTTTGCCGCTCCCCAGTTCACCCTGCAAGGCCAAAACCGATCCCGCTAGGGCATCCTCTGCAAGTCGTCGTCCGAATGCTTCGGTCTCAGCCAGGCTGTTGGAAATGAACGTAGCCACCTTTCAATTGCGGATTGCGGATTGCCGATTGCGGTTTCAAGCGACCAATTCGAGTGAGCGGCAGTTTCCGGAATTTCTTCCGCCATTTTCGCTCAAGACGGTTTCTATCACGCGGCGAAACGGCGAAGAGCAATTCGTAATCTTCGCCTTCGGAAATTGCGTCATCGATCTTCGTGCCACGGGCGAGCCGCAGATTCTCCGTCTCGACGGTAAATCCAACCCGGCTCGCCCTTGCAAGTCGTGGAAGATCGGCTCCCAATCCGTCGCTTAAATCCATCATGGCGTGGATACAAAAATTTTCTGTGAGCCAGCGCGATTCCGCGATTCGTGGAACGAATTTCAAATGCTTTTGTTTCATGGCGCCACCCAGTCGGCCAGTGACAAAAAGATCATCACCCACCTTGCCGCCCCGGCGCGATACGCAACGGTCTCTTTCAACAAAGCCAGCCACGCTAACCGAAATAACCACGGGCCCGGGTGTGCTGCTCATTTCTCCGCCAACTATGCTGACTTTGAACCGCTTCGCAGCCCGGCGCAGCCCGCGATAGAGCCGCTCTACCCATTCGATCTTCGTTTGCTTGGGCGCAATGAGAGTGATCAGGGCAAATTGAGGCACGGCCGATGTTGCGGCGAAATCGCTGAGCGGACGCATCATTGCTTTCCAGCCGACGTCGAGTGCATTCGCCATTGGCAGGAAATGCACGTCTGCGACAACGCAATCGGTTTTGAAAACAAGAAAGTTCCTGCGACCGGGCGTTTCTACCACAGCGCAATCATCACCCGGGCCGTTGACAACGGCTTTTCCGAGCGGAAGACCAGGCAAAAGACGGCCGAGCAGCCGGTCTTCTCCGATGTTGCGCAGTTTCATTGTCCATTTCAGCGCCCAAGGCGCTATCTCAGTTTGAGCCCTGGGGCATCGCCCAGGAATTTGATCGCCCAGTAAACAAGCGCTGAAAGCGCGTTTCATCCAACAACCGATTTTCAATCGCAGATTTTGCGAAAGTGAATCGCGCTTTCAGCGCTGACGATAGGACTTCCACGGAGCCTGGGGCGTTGCCCCAGGCTAGGGATGAAACTGCACCGTTGGTGCTAGCCTCGCGAAGACTCATGGAGAAAAGATCTCCGGGAACGCAAGGGCGGTAAGGGTGAGCGAATTGAAGAGCGAATGCATTGTCATGGCGACAAGAATTGAACCGCTCCACTCGTACGCAATCGCGAAACAGCTCCCCAGAACGAACAATGGCGCAAACGAGGGCAGATGTGCGTGCGCCGCGGCGAACAGCAGCGCGCTGAATGTGACGCCCAGCAAGCGGCCGAAATAGCGCCTTAGGACGCCGTAAATAAAAAATCGAAAAAGAAATTCCTCAACTACCGGCGCAATTGCCACAGCGAAAACGATGATCATCATTCGCTGCTGAATCGTGCGCGATTCGCTGAAAAACTCGACGATGTTTTGCCTGCTCGAACCGCCCCCGAAAAGCCGCTGCGTTATGGCGTCAGATAACAAGATCAATGGATACGCAAAGAAAAGCAGAATCGCTCCGGTGCTCAAGGTCCGGATAAAACCTAGTCTGAAAAAGCCGCCTAACGAGCCAACGTCGAATCCGCGGAACTGGAGGAAAGTGACTATGACAAGGACCACGCAACCAGTGAGAAGCAAATTTGCCAGGAGATTGCGCGCGCTGAACTGGATCGAGGGTTGCGAAACGGATGCGCCAATGGTCAGAAAAAGAAAAAGGATCAACAGCGCGGCCAGTATCGCTTCGGGCAGTCCAAAACTGCGCGTCCCGGCGTCAGCACCGAAAGCATTCCGAGTTCGCGCGCTGATCTGATAAATCAACGAAATATAGACATAAGCGCTAGCAATAGCGTAAAGACAGAAAAGGACGACTAAAGCAAAACCGGGAACGGCTCCAAATGCCGCGAAGAGGCTGCCGGATCGCATGGGCCCTCTGGCTACGGCGCGTAATAGCTCGGCAGGAAATACGCGCGCCCACTTTCCAATTGCGGAATCAATTGCTTGGGAAGCATGAGTTCAATTTTTGAATCTGTCTCTCCGAATATCCGGAAGAAACGGCTCAGACTAAACGGCGGACCATATTTCACGACTTTGGCGTCCGGCGCGTTTCCCAGTACTTTGGCTTTCCCGAATGCGTCGTCCAACTCACCAAGGCCATCGATCAGCTTGTGTTCGAATGCGTCCTTGCCTGACAGGATTCGCCCGTCGGCGATGGTATTACGCAAAAAGTCTGCCGGAAGATTTCTTTCTTTTGCAACAATGCCGAGAAATTTGTCGTAAGTTTTCATGATAAAACTCTGCACCAGCTCGCGTTCCTCCGGTGTGATCGGTCGCGCGCCGTTCAACATATCCTTGAACTTTCCGCTTTTGAAAACCACAGAGGCGAGTCCGACCTTGTTGAACAGCTGCTCGTAATTCAGCGTTTGAATAATGACGCCGATGCTGCCGGTGATAGTCGTTTCGCTCGCCATTAAAAACTTGCCGCCGCAGGAAACGTAATAGCCACCGGACGCCGCCAATGAATCCATGTAGACGACGACTGGTTTTCTGGCGCGCACCTTGACCAGCGCGCTGTAGATCGCGTCGGAAGCCGTCACTTCTCCACCAGGAGAATCGATTTCCAACACGATGGCTTTGACGCGACTATCATCGCGCGCCTGCTGCAGGGCTGCGCGCATGTCATCCACCATTGAATCGCTCACGGTGCCGGGTAGCGAAGAACTGATCAGGCCGCGCATCGTGATGACCGCGATTTTGTCCGTGGTCGCGCGCCCGCCTCTTTGAAGCAGGATTTCACGGAAGCGCGGGATTGGCTCGGGCTCGCGGATTCCGCCCAGGCGCTGAAACGCCGTGGCCATCAGCACAAGGTTAACGAACAGACTGGCGCAAAGCGCGACGAACAAGAAGATGCTGAGACAACCAAGCTTGCGATTCGCCGCCATGACAGAACGAAACTGGTGGAGAACCGGGACGCGCACAAGAAGCTTTTCGCGTGACGGTCGTGCACCGAAGATGAGCTTTAGAGCGTCTTCAAATATTCGAGCAGTTTCTCTTTGTCCTCGTTCGACAGTTGAGTGCCGTAGGTGTGGCCTTTGTTGCCGTTCCCTTTTTCTCGCGTGTCGAAAAGAAAATAAGGTTGGGTCAACTCTCCCGTTGGCCCCGTTGGGCGAGGTGGCGGTTCTTTGAACCCCACTTTGACTGGATCAAAAACATCGTAACCGCGATGAAAAGTTTGCGGACGTTCATTTGGCAAATTCAACAAATCCCGCAAGCTCGGCACGGAGCCGTTATGCAGGTAAGGCGCGCGCAACCAGATTCCATCCAGCGGCGGCGAGACGTAGCCGTATGGATCCTGCGTTTCGACCATGGGCGGACGATCGATGCCCAGTTGTTTGACGCGCCGGTTTGCTTCCGCAGCAGCGTCTTTCGACCATGAATACATCCGTTCGGGATCAGTCCCGATCTCCGTGATCGGAATCACCTTGTTTGTAAATTCAGCGCGCGGGTCGTGGCATGCCGCGCAGTCGCGGGCGTAAATCTTCTGACCTTCGGTAGCCATTTGCTGGTTGATTGGATTTGTTTCGCTAAAGGGCCACTTGGGCGGCGGGAGATTGCTGAGATAATGATCGAGATCGGCCATGCGTTGCAAAAACCACGGCCGCGCGGGTGCGCCGAGACCCAGCGCAGAATCGATCAAAACTGAGCGCACCGCCGGTGTATCGCCAGTCCAGTTCAACAACATTTGCTTTCCAGCATTGTCTTTTCCGCTGCGGATGCCGAGGTTCCAGATCGAAGGAAAATCGGTTGGCCCGAAAGTATTGTCCTCCGCCATGTTGGTCATGAAATACTTTGTCAGATTCATGGCATCATCGCGTCCCGGCCCCCAGTGTGGCTTTGGCTTCCCATCCGTAACGTAGCGTTCCATCCAGGTGAATTGCTTCTCCTGCTGTAGCAGCGCTTTCTTGGTGAATGGAATGAGCAGATAACGATAAATCTGTCGTTCGATAAACGAGAGGCCGCCATTGCCGTAGTTGTTCGCGCTAACCAACCGGATTTCGTTCATGATAATGTCCGAATTGAAGCGGGGATCGTGCGCTGCTTTGAACAAAAAGCGCAGCATGTTTTGCACATTGTTGGTGTGACCCGGCCCCGCGACGACGACATGGGGCACTTCGTCCTCGGTCAAACGGTAAGTCGCAGTGTGGCATACTGCGCAGTTGTTCGTGATCCGTGCGAAGCCGACGACTTTCTTCGAAAAGCCAACCGGGATTTCATGGCCTTCTTCCCAAACTACCCCAAACGCTTTGTAACCGCCCGGCCCTGGCATCAGGTCCGGAAAAATACGCGGCAATACCATCCAGAGATAATACGGGATGCCGCGATCGCCTTCCGCGCCAAGCGAGCCGTATTTGAAATGCTCTTCTTCATTCGCGAACACCTCTTTCTCTTCGCGGAAAAATTTTGTCCACGTAAAGAAAGCGCCCAGCGCGAGCAGTATCACAATGACAGCCACGGAGACCCAAAGGAGGCGTTTTGTTTTAGGTTGCAGGCTCATGGATTTGTCGATTGCGCGTTGATCAAAATGTTTTCAGATACTCTACGATGGCGTCTTTTTCCTGGGCAGACAGCATCGTGCCGTAGACTGGACCTTCGTGGCCGACATTCGAATTGCCCTCGTTCCGATCGCGCGGCGTCAAGCCACCTGCTTTCACCTGCGTGTCGAACCTAAAATATTTTCTTGGGTTGTCGCGTTCATCCTTGCTCCGTCCCTCGTCATCGAATCGGCTGATGTCCGACACAAATCCGACCTTCACCGGGTCGAAAACATCGTACCCGCGATAAAAAACCGTAGGACGTTCGGCGCTTGGATTGAGCAGATCGCGTAGCGTCGGTACGGAACCGTTGTGCAGATACGGCGCTCGCAACCAGACGCCATCCAGCGGCAAATTGACGTAGCCAAAAGTTTTTCGGAAATGACTGAACCGCCACGGATAACCGGCGTAGAGCGTATTCTGCACAGCGGCCAGTTCTTCCGTGTACGAATCAAGCCGGTGGCGATCGGTTCCGATTTTGTCGATTGGCACTATGTCGCCGACGTGCTCACCGTTGAAATCTCGCCCATTGCGGCCGTGGCAATTTGCGCAGTATTGCGCGTAAAGTTTTTCACCCTGCGCGCTGAGTTGCTCGTTGACTGGAAACGGATATTTGGGCGGTTCCTTGTAAAGCAACCATTGCTCGATGCGCGCCATTTGTTTCAGGTCGATCGTCGGCGGAAATGCACCGGTGCCGAATGCAGCGCTTTTATTGCGCTCCTCCATCATGCTGTTATTGCCGTCCCAGTGTGCGTGAATGTTTTTCTCTTTGCGCGGGCCCTGCAGCCAGATCGAGGGCAAATCACAGAGACCAACCAGCTCACGCGTTTCCAGTTTTTCGAGAGGAAATTCCAGGAGCGTCTTCGCCGGATTGAACGTGTCAGTGCGGCCGGGGCCAGCGTCCGGTTCCCAATCGCCGAAACGAAAATGGCCTTTCAACATCAGTAGCCGTTCGCGCATGAAAGGAATGGCGTAATAACGCAGAAGGAAGCGATTGATCAGATCATATTTCGCACCGATTCCTTCCATCTCGGCGAGGATCCGTGGAGCGTTGAAGCGCTGATCTGATGCGCAGGCAAAAATGAAACGCTCAAACGCCTCAAGATCGACAGTGTTCGACGGCATGCCAGTGTAAATGATGCGCGGGTTCTGTGGGGTACCGCGCACAGAACCAGCGTGACAAATCGCGCAGTTCAAGAAGACGCGATCAATTCCCTGTGTATTGCGACGTGAGACACCGATCGGAAGATCCTTGCCTTGCTCATAGAGGAAGCCTAGCGACGCGTATTCGGTACCCGGGGTATAGGTTTTCCCGGGCAGGTATTCTGGAAACATTTTGGGCAGCACTTTCCAAATCCAATAGGGAATGCCCGATTCCCGCTCGCCGCCGGTCGACCCGTACTTGAAGTGCTCTTCCGGGTCTGCGTAGGTGACCGGATCATCCCGGGTAAAGCGCCAGGCAAGATAGGAAAAGCCAATTGCGAGGAGCGCGACGGCTACCAGCAGTACAATCCGCCACTTCCAGTGCCGGCTTTTTGCAGGGTGATCTGGGGCGTCGGCCATTGCCGCAGAATGCGTTTACCCCGACGCTGGAAACTCAAGCGCGAAATCGATCAGCCGCTTTTTGCCCAAATAGACTTTGCCGAGGTAAACGCGCGGCGCGACTTCGCGAATCTCGTCACGGATCCAATGCGCCACCAACGAAGTGTCCGAATAATCAAGAACGATGCATTCCTTCTTATCCAGCCAGCTCGGCCCTTTATACACCTTGGCGATGATCGCATTGAGCCCAAAGGGCAAAATCTTGTTTCGCAAGATTCCCTTTGCTGGATCGAAAATCTTTCCTTGCCATGCAAAGTGATTGACGAAATTGGCCATGTCCTGGGTGTAAGTTGTTCCCGGTGCAATGATCGCTGTGCCCTTGGCTTCGCCGCTCGGGATTTCGCCGACTGGACTTTGAGTGAACAGATCGTCTAGCTGCGTCTGCGACATTTTCAACATTTCCGCAACTGTAACTGCCATACGTTTCCTTTCTTCTTGGTGCGAGCATCAAAAGGTCTTTAGATATTCGATCAGCGCGTGCTTATCGGTATCTGGCAAATCTGTGCCGAAATAATGACCTTTGTCCTCCACGAAATCCGGACATTTGTTCGCTGCGAGCAGGTCGGGAATGAGCTTGTTGAATTCGGCGGCTGCTTCTTCGCGTGAAGGTTTCGTGGCCTTAATTTTGATCAACTTCGTCGCGATTTTCAGAAAGGCGTCGGTGTTTTGAAAGTTAGGTTCCAGATTCGCAACCAGGTTAATAGGCGTGCCTTTTGGAATCATTCCGACTTTGATGTACCCATCACTATCGGCCAGCGCTCGGAGCGCTTGCAGGCGTTGTGGCACAAATTCCTTGCGCAAATGCAGCGAGCAATCGCTCTGCGTGCGCCAGATGGAGTCTTTCCCAAGCCGTTTTTCCGGCCAGAGCAATTGCTCGATCGCATCATTAAACGCGTCCATCCGTCCCGCTAGCGAAGGATCGCCGGTGAATTTTCCCAGCATGTTGTTGTGTAGTAGCGGTGCGGAACTCCACACACTGACCAAGGACGGAGTGCGATAATAGCCGGGCGCAACGTTTTTCTCTTTTGGTTTGAATTTGATCGGGTGCGCATCATCGAACGGATTGAAAAATTCCAACTCGTCCACTGGCGAAAGTTCCTTGTAAGTTTGTGAGGAAAAGTTGTCCCACACGTGGGTCGCCTTCGCATTGGTCGCAAACGCGCGCGCGGAATTTGTTTCAATCTTCGTTAGCGGATACCGCTTGTCGTTTGACAGGAAGTTGTTCTCCAGAAAATCGGGTGCCATCACTGCTGCGTGGAACCACGCTTTTCCTTCGCCTGAGTGCGGATCGATGTTTGGCGGTGGTTGTTTGCTAGAGTGACAAGCTGCACAGCTTTCGGCGAACACCTCTTTTCCGCGCGTCATCACCGCCGAATCCGTTGTAACATAAGCTTGTCCGCCTGGCGCATCGGCGAGGTGAAATGGTCTCAAACGGCGGAAAAACTTCGCGATCATCGGCAGACGTTCCTCTGTAGCGCGCCAGAAAGCTGAATGCTCTCGCGCATAAGGAATCTCAAAAGGCTGTTGCGGCCTAAGTCCGATCAACCGGTTGTGCCGCGTCAACCAATACTCGGAAAACATGCCAATGTTGACGTAGACGCGAATCGTGGCGCCAGCGACACCGATGGAATCGGCGCCATCTTTTAAGATGTGCGGGACTGGCCACATGTCTCCCTTTTCACCGGGCAGTGCCAAGCTCCCGCCAACCACTTTTTCGGTCGCTGCGATCCGTTCCCGTTCGGCCAATAGAAAGATCGCGTTGATTGCATTTGGATTATTGATGTGGTCTGTGGCGATCCGCGAGGTATCTGAAGTGCCACGTGGCTGCGCAGCCAGCATCTCATAGAAGAATCCGCCTTTCTCGACGTTGCAGGCGAAGACTTTTCCTTCGTTGATATACTGATTGCCAATCGCCGACGCCAGATTTTCCCAGCGCGGATTTTCCGGATCGGCCGGCGGATTACTAGGGTTCGGCGCGATGTGGCACGAGCCGCACGCCACACCGACACGGTACGGTCGCACCAGCTTGTTATCGTTGTAATAAGTCGGATCGTTCATGAAACGATCGCCATTCCATTTTTTGCGTGCCTGTTCGTTGAAGTCCGGATTTGGAAAAAGCCGAAAGCCAAGGACTCCGGATGATTTGCCGTAAACAGTCTCGTCGATACCCGCCGGCTCCGCCTCCACCTGCTCATCTAGCCACAAACCAAATTCATCGGGCTTGGTGGCGGCGCGAAATCCGGGCTCGTTTACCAAACCCAAAGTGTTGAAACGCTCACCGCGGGAGAACTTGCGGTTATCCAGCATCTTCAAGAGATCCATCAACCCGTAGCTGTCTTGCGCCGCATTATTCCAAAAATGCTGATTGCCTGCGCTCCAGAGGTTCCAGGTATTGCGGCCCATGATTTCCTCGGGCGACAGATCAATGCCGCCATCCATCGGTTTGAAAATGTCGGCGCTAATTTGCGGAAAATCGGCAGTCGTTTTTCCAGCCGCTTTCGCCTCGTCGACTGGCTCGTTTTTCTCGCAACCGAAAAATGTCAGAGACAGGCAGGCGCCAAGGCAGATTCCGACCGGGGTGAGACGGAGAAGATCGAGTTTGGCTTGGAGGAACGCCTTCACCGAACCAGCATTGATATCTCTCTTGAGAACCGTGTGGCAAGACAATTCTGGAAGCCAAGAGGACTGGCCATCCTTTCTTGTCCTCCGTGCTCGTCCTCGTCCCTCGGCAAAAACGAAATCGA
>JBKPGQ010000316.1:0-8713 GCA_046729455.1 Verrucomicrobiota bacterium | reverse complement strand
TACTTCGTCGCGGAATGCACCACGATGTCGAATCCGTTTTCAATCGGTCGTTGAATCCACGGCGTTGCAAATGTGTTATCGCAAACCGAGATAATGTTGTGCTCACGCGCGATTTTTGCGATCGCTTCGAGATCGATCAGCTTCAGTAACGGATTGCTCGGAGTTTCGATCCACACCATGCGCGTGTTTGGTTTGATTGCGCGCTCGAGATCATTCGCCTCGGTCAGATCAGTATAAGTAAAATCAAGATTCGCCGAGCGACGACGCACTCGATCGAACAGTCGGAATGTGCCGCCATAAAGATCGTCACTGGCAACGATGTGCGAGCCGCTCTCGACCAGCTCAAGCACAGTGGCCATTGCAGCGAGGCCGGAGGCAAACGCGAATCCCCGCGTGCCGCTTTCCAAATCGGCGATGCATTTTTCGTAAGCGAGCCGGGTGGGATTAATCGAGCGTGCATAATCGTAACCTTTGTGCTTCCCCGGGCTCTCCTGCACGTACGTCGATGTTGCATAGATTGGAGTCATTACCGCGCCGGTGGAAGGATCGGGCTCTTGCCCGGCGTGAATCGCGCGCGTGGCAAATTCGTGTTGCTTCTTCATTTGCGCTAAAGTAGCCCGCGAACCGCATCCAAGAAAGCGTAACTCGGGCATCTTGCCTGATAAGTCATGCGGGCCTCCAGCCTGCAAACTCGCGGCCAAGGATCTCCGCTCGACCGATCAGGCAGGATGCCTGAGTCACCGCGGTTCACTGCTTCGGCATGTGCAACCGCAAATACGAGAGCAGGTCGGAACGCGTGACTAGCCCGAGGAATTTGTCGTCTTCCATTACGATGGCGACACGGCCGCGATCAAATACATCCAGCAAGTCTTTGATTTTCGCGTTTGGCGGCAGCGTCTCTAACCGGTCGGTCATCGCATTTTTGACGGGATCGTTGAAGTGCGACGGGTCGCGATGCACTTTCACCAGCAGGTCAGATTCGTCGATGATGCCGATGGCGCGACCGTTTTTATCGACAACTGGAAGCTGCGAAACGTCTGAGTCGCGCATTCGCTTGAATGCCGTGAGCAGCGAATCGCCCGGTCCGACCGTGATCACTTCGCCTGCTTCATATCGGTGCGAAATCAAATCACTTAAATCGCCATGGGGCGGACGATGAATGAAACCTTGCTCCGCCATCCAGAAATCGTCGTACATCTTGGAAAGATATTTGTTTCCGGTATCGACTACGAAGCTAACGACTCGCTTCGGTTTCGTCTGTTTACGGCAATAACGCAGCGCCCCGGCGACAAGTGTGCCCGTGGAAGATCCGCCGAAAATTCCTTCCTTACGCAACAGCTCGCGCACTGTGGCGAAGCTTTCCGCGTCATCAATCTCGAATGCTTCCGTCACCAGCGACATATCAGCTATCTCAGGAATAAAATCCTCGCCGATGCCTTCGACGGCCCAGCTGCCTGCTTCGTTCAGCTTGCCGGATTTAACATATTCGAAAAGCACGGAGCCCTTTGGATCGGCCAAGATCATTTCGATTCCGCGTCGCGGTTTAACGCGATTGAAAAATCGCCCGAGACCAGTCAGGGTCCCACCAGAACCGACTCCTACGACAATCGCATCGATATCGTGCCGCATTTGTTCCCAAATTTCCGGGCCAGTGGTGCGCTCGTGTGCCAGAGGATTTGCAGGATTCCCGAATTGATTCACATAGAATGCGCCGGGGATTTCTTCGGCAAGTCGCGCAGCCACATCCTGGTAATATTCCGGGTGGCCGCGTGTCACATCCGAACGGGTGATCCGCACTTCAGCGCCGAGCGCTTTCACATGCGAGATTTTTTCCTGCGACATTTTATCCGGGATCACCAGCAGGACGCGATAGCCTTTAGCGCCGGCAACTAGCGCAAGACCCAGACCGGTGTTCCCCGCTGTGGCTTCGACGACGGTGCCGCCGGGCCGCAATTTCCCTTCTTCTTCCGCAGCTTCGATCATCGACAGCGCAATCCGGTCCTTGATCGATCCGCCCGGATTTTGATTTTCAAGCTTGAGAAAAAGCTGACATGGACCGGTGTCGAGCTGGGTAATCTCCACCAGCGGCGTGTCGCCGATCAGCGACAGGATTTGAGGCGGGCTCTTTGAACTGATCTGGGGAGCGGTTGGAGTTTCGAGCATTGCGGATCGTTAGGGGGTTATTGGTGCTTCGCCTTTATGCGACCATTCCGATTTGCTGTCTTCAAGAAATTGTTGGAGCACATCGAAACGGACTTCGCCGTAGTTCAATGCGTAGCGGAGATCGCCGCCTTTGTAAATCCAAGTCGTGGGAAGCCACGAGAGCGGCATTCCGGCGAATTGCTTGATCTTGTTGTCTCCTTTGCGCGGCCCTGGGTCAGCCAGGATGGTGACGTTCTGTTGGTCTGTGATTTGGAATTTCTGCAACATCGCACGGCCGTCCTCGCCATTATTCCAAATGGACACGAAATAGAATTTCACTTGTGGATTCTCTTTAACCATTTTGACCCAGCCGCCGCTCTTCAATTCTGCCTGGCAATTGGAACACCAGGGCGCCCAGAGGTGCACGACGCTGAGGTCAGGTGATTTGATCGCTTCGAGGATTTTTGGCTCGGCGGGAGACTCAGCGCGGAGCGATGCTGTCGCCAGGAGCGTGGGGAGAGTCAACAGGCGTATTATCGACATCCTCAGTCAGAATACGGGATAAACGCCGTACGCTCAAGGTCTGGGGAGCACACACGCCTCGGCTGTTATTGCCAGTCTGCCTCGAACCGATAGGGCCTCACTATCGCAACCTTTTGCACCGATTGCTTTACCGCGGAGGCATACGCTGCCCAGAGTTGACCTGCGCGCGGAAAACGCCTACTGTGGCGTCCCATTCCGCTGCTTTAGCTGCGCGGAAAGATCGGCGCTCCACTGGAAGCGCCGTTTTGCCTGAAGGAGGCCCACTTAGTTTTATGATTCACATGCAGGATGTAATGGCGAAGCCGATGCCGGATTTCCGTGAGGGAAGCATCGTCAAGGGACGCATTTTGGAAATTCGCCCGCGCGAAGTATTGGTCGATGTTGGATACAAATCCGAGGGCGTCATTCCATTGACTGAATTTGAGGATATCGAGTCGCTGGAAGTAGGCGACGAAGTCGATGTGCTTCTGGAGCGGCTTGAGAACGAGGAAGGTATGGTCGTTCTCTCGAAGGAAAAAGCCGCTTACCGTCAAAATTGGAACAAGATCGTCAGCGTGTTCGAGGGTGTCGGCCTGATCAAAGGCAAGGTGAAATCGGTTGTGAAAGGCGGCTTGATGGTGAACATCGGTGTTGAGGCATTTTTGCCGGCGTCCCAAATCGATGTTGTTCCGCCAAAGGACTTACAGCAATTCGTTGGGAACACGTACGATTTCAAAATCGTCAAGCTCAATGACGACCGCAAAAATGTAGTGCTCAGCCGACGCGAGGTAATCGAGCAGGAACGCAGCGAAAAGCGCCAGAAGTTCATGGAAGGCGTAAACGTTGGCGACCGCGTGGTCGGCACGGTGAAGAACATCACCGACTTTGGCGCGTTCATCGATCTCGATGGCATGGATGGTCTCCTGCACGTCACCGACATGACCTGGGGGCGTCTCGGGCATCCCAGTGAATTGCTAAAGGTAGGCCAGCAGTTGGAAGTGGTCGTGCTCGACATCAACAAGGAAAAAGAGCGCGTGTCGCTGGGACTCAAACAAACCCAGAAAAATCCGTGGGACCAAATCGAGGAGCGCTTCCCCGCGGGCCAGCGCGTCAAGGGCAAAATCACCAATCTTGTCCCTTACGGCGCGTTTGTAGAGATCGAGGAAGGCGTGGAAGGCCTCATCCATGTCTCAGAACTTTCCTGGACGAAACGGATCATGCGACCTTCCGACATCTTGAGCGTCGGGCAGGAAGTGGAAGCTGTCGTCCTCGGTGTGAACAAAGAAGAACAAAAGATCTCGTTGGGCCTGCGCCAGCTCGAACCGAATCCGTGGGATGAAATCGAGAAGAAATTCACCATTGGCAGCCGGGTGAAAGGCAAGATCCGTAACATGACCGCCTATGGCGCCTTTGTGGAACTCGATGAGGGCATCGACGGCATGATTCACGTGTCCGATTTGAGTTGGACCCGAAAAATCAATCACCCGAGCGAAGTCTTTAAGAAAGCCGATGAGATCGAGGCCGTAGTGATCGATATCGACAAGGTAAACCAGCGGATCAGCCTTGGAATTAAGCAACTGACCGAAGACCCATGGAAAACGATCGATGAGAAATACAAGATCGGCGACCTGGTGAAAGGCAAAGTGACCAAGCTCGCCAGCTTCGGGGCATTCGTGCAATTGCAAGACGATATCGATGGCCTCGTGCACATCTCGCAATTAAGTGAAGATCACGTGGCGAAAGTGAAAGACATCCTCAAAGTCGGTCAGGAAGTCGAAGCGCGCGTAATCAAGGTAGACAAACTTGAGCGGCGCATTGGATTGTCCATCAAAGCAGCGAACTACACTGAGGAACAATTGCGCAAGGAAGCCGAAGCGCTTGATATACTGCGCCCGGGTGAAGACATGGTCGGCCTTGAAAAAGCTTTCGCCGCCGCCGAACAGGAAGAGTACCGCCCGGGCGAGTCAAAGAAAGCCAAAGAGCCGAAAGAATCCAAGCGCGAGTCGAAGAAAGACTCGAAGAAGAAATAGCCGAACTGTTCGAGTAAGTGAACAGCTTCAGGTCTGCGTCATAATCAAAGGCGCACAGACTGCCGGACTCTACGCAAGCGAGTCAGCTGGGACCCAAGGCGGCAAGCTCGACATGGTGATTACAGCTGATTATAAATCGGCAGGCTATGCCTTTTAATTCTTCTCAATCCAAGCCGCGGTTACGAATAATTGCTGCAATCGCTTTGCTATTCGCGATGGCTGGCTGTGGAAACTCCATGATCGTGGGCAAGTGGCAGCTGATGGGAGGATCAAATGCAATCCTGTGGGAATTTTCAGCAAATGGCGCCGTCTTGGTCGGGGACGTGCGTGGCCGGTACAAATTCGGTGACCAGGATCGAATCAAAATCGAAACGCCATTCGCAACGACCGTTTACCAGATGAAAATTTCTGGTGACCGGATGACGCTGCAAGAACCGGGCGGTTCCAAACTAGAGTTTACGAGGATGGGAGAACCGCACCGTTGAAGCCCGAACTCGGCAACGTCTCGTTGATCGAGCTGACGATCAGGTTTTTCCGTCCCGCGATCCCTTGTTCGTCACACGCGCGGCGGCCTTGCTCCTTTGTAACGTACCAGATGCGTCAGTACCGATTGGTGGTGTGTGATGAAGGGCCAGCGCGCGGCCGAGCTCTTTCTCGTCGGTAAGATCAAGGCGCAATGGCGTGACTGAGACCCAGTTGTGCTCGACCGCCCATCGGTCGGTCCCTTCCTCAGCTCCCTGCAACGGGATAATCGTGAACCAGAAAATTGGGCGACCCATCGGATCTTTGGCGGGTGCAACTTTGCCGTCGTACTGGCGCACGGACTGGCGCGTCCAACGAATGCCCTTTGGTCTCTCTGGTAAATTCACGTTCACCAGGGTCATTGTTTTTTCTTTGAGCAGCATATCGATTACTTTCGCAACGTACGGATCGAGCTTGGCGAAATCTGGCTCTTTGTTTTCGCTTACTGATGTGCTGAACGCGATGCCACGCACTCCGAGCAGCGCAGCTTGTTTGGCGGCCGCCAGCGTGCCGGAATGCCAGCAGGAGTTGCCGAGGTTCAAACCGAGATTGATGCCCGAAAGAACGAGATCGATATGCTGCCAATGGTGCGTTCCGAGTGCAACGCAATCAGCTGGAGTTCCATTCACGCGATAGGCCTCGAAGTCGCCCAGGCGAATCCGTTTGTACCGAAGCGGGCGTGAAGAAGTAATGGCGTGACTCATCGAAGATTGTTCGACGTCGGGTGCGACGATGCGTACTTCGCCAAAACGCGACGCGACTTTCGCGAGGGCAATAATGCCCGGACTGTAAATGCCATCGTCATTCGAAATCAGGATTCGCATCTTCTTTATCACGTGTGCCAGATTGTTTTTGGCCGAACGATCCGCAGATAGTATCTACGATTACTAAACCTGATGCGAATCACGTTGATACACAATCCCAAGGCTGGTGACGCGAAGCATGGTAGGAAGCAACTGATGACGGCATTGGCCAAAGCGGGACATCACGCCACTTACCAATCCACGAAAGAACCCGGCTTTAAGAAGGCGCTCAAGCAACCTGCTGACCTGGTGCTTGCCGCCGGTGGTGACGGGACGATTGCAAAGGTTGCTTTCCGTCTCATCGATAGCGGCGTTCCGTTGAGCGTTCTTCCTCTGGGTACAGCCAATAACCTCGCGCGAGCGCTCGGCTTTGTCGCTTCCCCCGAGGAAATCATCGCGAGGCTCGAAGGCGGAAGAAAACGGGTCTTTGACGTGGGACTTGCGAGTGGTCCGTGGGGTAATCGATATTTTTTTGAAGGCGCCGGTGGAGGATTGCTTGCAGATTACGTTCACGCCGCAAAGAAAGAACAGAAGAAGAGCCGGAAGGCTGAAAAACTTTCCAAAGAACAACAGATGGCGCGCCATGGCGCACTCTTGCGCCGGATGCTGCACGACTATCCGGTTCGTCAATGGAAGATCAAGATCGACGGAAAAGATATTTCCGGTCGCTATATCCTTTGGGAAGCGATGAACATTCGTTCGGTCGGTCCGGTGCTCCATCTGGCGCCGCGAGCCGCGACCCGGGATGGGCGTTTCGATTTTGTTTGCGCCCGCACAGCCGATCGCGCGCTCTTGATGGAACATTTCGACGCTCGCGTCGCCGGGAAGAAGAGCAAGTCTCCTTTGCCAACGCGAAGATTCCGCGAATTACGGATCGTTTGGAAGGGATCGACAATTCATTTGGACGACGAACTTTTCCAGAACAAGAAAAAGAACAAGAAGTCGTCCTACGAAATCGAGATCACGGTGAAACCGTCGGCGCTAATCATTCTGCAGCCGGCTGCGACGATCAAAACGTAGGTCGCGAATCAGAATTCTGCGCTGCCAGGCGTACGCGCGAACGGGATCACGTCGCGGATGTTTGGAACGCCGGTAATGAACATCAGCATTCGCTCGAAGCCGAGGCCGAAACCAGAGTGCGGCACGGTACCGTAACGCCGCAGATCCAGGTACCATTTGTAATCAGCACGATCCATGTTGTGTCGGCGCATGTTTTCCTCCAGCATCTCGAGCCGTTCTTCACGCTGACTGCCACCGACGATTTCGCCGATTCCGGGCACGAGCAAATCCAATGCGGTTACTGTCTTTCCGTCATCGTTCACACGCATGTAAAACGGTTTGATTTCCTTGGGATAATTGAACACCGTGATCGGACACTGAAAGTGTTTCTCCGTCAACCAGCGTTCATGCTCCGATTGCAGGTTCAATCCGTAATCAATCGGGAACTCGAATTTCTGTCCGCTCTTTTTTAGCAGCTCGACAGCTTCAGCATAGGTGATCCGCTGAAACGGGCGGTTTATGACGAAATCAAGTCGTGCAAGCAACTCCTTGTCCACGAATTTGCCGAAAAGTTCCATCTCATCGGGGCAATGTTCGCGCGCGTCTACGACTAGATACTTAACAAATTCCTCGGCGAGATCCATGTTGCCATTCAGATCGCAAAACGCCATCTCCGGTTCGATCATCCAAAACTCGCTTGCGTGCCGTGACGTGTTGGAGTTCTCAGCGCGAAAAGTGGGCCCAAAAGTGTAGACCTTGGACAAAGCTAGCGCGAATGCTTCCGCTTCAAGCTGGCCGCTAACGGTCAAGTAAGTTGGCCGGGCGAAAAAATCTTTAGCATAATCGATTTCACCTTTCGCCGTTCGCGGCATGTCCTCGGCGTCCAGTGTTGTGACGCGAAACAATTCACCAGCTCCCTCGCAGTCGCTACCGGTGATGATTGGCGTATGAACATAAACAAAACCGCGCTCCTGAAAGAACTGATGAACGGCAAACGCGAGCCTGCTCCGCACGCGAAAGACGCTGCTGAAAAGATTTGACCGAGGACGAAGATGGGCGATTTCGCGCATGAATTCGGGGGTATGTCCTTTTTTTTGCAGGGGATAGGAATCGTCAGCCGTTCCTACAATCTCGATTTTATCGGCGACTAGCTCCCATTTTTGTCCTTTACCCTGCGATGCGACCAGCGCGCCATTCACGGTGATAGATGCTCCGGTTGTTAGGCGTTGCACCGCCGGGTAATTGGGCAGCGCGTTCTTCGCGATAACCTGAAGATTGCGCAGGCTAGAGCCATCGTTCAGCTCGATGAACGAAAAATCTTTCGAATCACGACGCGTTCGAATCCAGCCCTGAACCTGAATCGAATCGATTGGTGCGGTGCTTTGCAATGCGTCTCTAATCGGAGTTGGAGGAATCTGCGTCATTTAGACAGCCGAAACTTTCAACGCGCGGTCTGTATTCGCAAGCATGCGTCCCATAAGTCCCATCAGTCGCATAAGACAAATGAGACCAACGCGCCCGATGAGGCTATCCACGCGATCGTTTCAACTGAGCGGCAGCCAACTGCCTGATTGCGGTGGCAGTTTGACACCGTTGAGCGACAGGTAGGTGTATTCCTGCAAGAGACGTTCGTAGTCGTCCAGCAGTCTCATGGCATCGCTGGGCTTGAGGCGATCGGTTTTGATGGCGTCATCC
>JBKPGQ010000315.1:0-3706 GCA_046729455.1 Verrucomicrobiota bacterium | reverse complement strand
CGATTCCGGTTGCAGGTCAGTCTTACTTGCTTCCAAACAGCGCCAGCGCGCCTCGCGGAAAAGCCAAAACGGTTCCTTGGGCAGTTCTCCTTGCGCAGCGCGCACAGCTGCTTCGCGCAACGTCGTGTTAAAGACTTCCTGTGCCTTGCGCGAGTCGCCCAGCATCAAGAAACAAAAGCGATAAAGTTGTGGCAAATTTTGCTTTCGATCCGACACTCTCCCACCCTTCGTCTTTGCAAAATTTAGCGCACTCTACGCAGCTGCCTACCATCGACAAGAGGTGATTCGCTTATCTTGCACGAGCGCTGCCCTCGCCTTGAGCCGAAAGCGACTACAACTTCTGCAACCTCCGCGCTACTTCCTCCGCGTTCTCCCGGCTGTTGAACGCCGAAATGCGAACATAACCTTCGCCTTGTGCGCCAAAACCGGCGCCGGGTGTGATGACCACATTCAGCTCGCGCAGCATCTGGTCGAACATTTCCCAACTCGTTAGGCCATTGGGTGTCTTCACCCAGATATACGGCGCGTTGATGCCGCCGAAAACATCGAGACCAGCGTTCGCCGCGGCGTCGCGAAGAATCTTTGCGTTGCCCATGTAATGCTCAATTAGCGCGAGAGATTGCTTGCGGCCTTCAGGCAGGTAAAGCGCCTCAGCGCCCCGTTGCACTGGATAACTCACGCTATTCGATTTCGTGCTCCAACGCCGCTGCCAAAGCGGATGGAGAGGAAGCCGGCGACCGTTCTCCGTCCGCGCGAGCACGGATTTTGGCATGACTGTAAATCCGCAGCGGACGCCCGTGAACCCGCCATTCTTGGAAAAACTGCGCAATTCAATCGTGCAGTCGCGCGCACCCGGAATTTCGAAAATGGAATGCGGAACATCGGGTTCAGAAATATAGGCTTCGTATGCAGCATCGAAGAGCAGTAGCGCTTCGTGCTTGTGCGCATAATCGATCCAGCGCGAGAGCTGTTCACGCGATGCAACGGCCCCTGTTGGATTATTGGGAAAACAAAGATAAACGAGATCGGCGTGTTCTGCCGGCGGGTCGGGAACAAATCCGTTTTCAGCTGTGCATGCCAAATAAAGAATTCCCTCGTAGCTTCCGTCTTTTCTTGCCGGCCCACTATGACCTACCATCACATTCGTATCGACGTAGACCGGATAAACCGGGTCGGGGACCGCGACTTTGTTTTGATCGCCGAGGATATCGAGGACGTAACCGCAATCGCATTTTGAGCCGTCAGAGACAAAAATCTCGTCGTCCGAGATGTCGATGTTGCGGTCACGATAATCGTGCTGGGCGATAACCGACCTCAAAAATTCGTAGCCGTGTTCGGGACCATAGCCGCGAAACGTTTCGCGATGGCCAAGCTCTTCGACTGCCCGCTTCATCGCATCAATTGCCGCACGCGGCAGCGGCTCCGTGACGTCCCCGATTCCGCAGCGAATCAGTCGCTTGGCCGCTTCCGGATTCGCTTCGCAAAATTCGCGCACCCGTCTCGCGACTTCTGGGAAGAGGTAGCCTGCCTGAAGTTTAAGATAGTTTTCGTTTAGATAAGCCATGCGTGTTTGGCGGTACTCTTTGACGGCTGAACGCGTACGAGCTTAGCGGCGGTCATGGACCGCCGCTACAGTAGAACTGGCCAAACGCCAATCAGTAATCCTTCGCGACCGCGTCCCAGTTCACCACGTTCCACCAGGCTTTGATGTAATCGGGACGCCGGTTTTGATACTTAAGATAATAGGCGTGCTCCCAAACATCGACGCCCAGGATCGGCGTGTTGCCATCCATCAGAGGGCTATCCTGATTTGGAGTCGAAATGATTTCGAGTTTTCCATTCTTATTCTTAATCAGCCACGCCCAGCCGCTGCCAAAGCGTCCAGCACCAGCGGCAGCAAATTTCTCTTTGAAATCGTTAAAGCTGCCGAACGTTGATTTGATGTCATCAGCGAGTTTGCCTTTCGGTTCGCCGCCGGCATTCGGTCCCATTATTTTCCAAAAGAACGAATGATTTGCATGCCCGCCACCGTTGTTCCGCACGACTGTGCGAATGTCTTCCGGCACCGATTTGAGATCACTGATCAACTCCTCGACCGACTTCTTTTCGAGGTCAGCTTTGCCCTTGATCGCGTTGTTCAGGTTGTTGACGTAAGTCTGGTGATGCTTTGTGTAATGGATCTCCATCGTCTGCGCATCGATATGCGGTTCCAAAGCATCGTACGAGTAAGGTAATTTTGGTAATTCGTAAGCCATAATCTTTACAGTTAGATCGAATTACGCCGCGCGACAGGTTTTATTTTTCGCGCGATTGAAACCGATGCAGTTCGCCGGGCGATCGCGCCTATCAGTCGCAGCGATAAAAGCCCGGACGATGTCCGACGCCGCTACGATAATTGACATAGGTCGCGAGGGCGAGCAGCGGGAAGTTTTGACGATACATGTCGTACTTCAAATAGAACACGCGCGGAAAACCGGTGCCCGTAATCTGATCTTCATCCCATGATCCATCGGGCTTTTGCGAACTGAGCAGATAGCGCAAACCTCGCTGGATACTCGGTCGATCGAGATCGCCGCACGCACAGATGCCCATGATCGCCCATGCCGTTTGCGACGCCGTGCTTTCGCCGATGCCTTTGGTCGATGGGTTTTCGTAGGTGCCGCAGGTCTCACCCCAACCGCCGTCGTTATTTTGACAACTTTCAAGCCAATCGCGGCCGCGCAATATCCAATCCTGCGTCATGTCTTGATCAATCGCGCGCAAACCGCGCAGCACCTGCCAGGTACCGTAGATGTAATTGACTCCCCAGCGTCCGTACCATGAGCCGTCCTCGTCCTGGGTATCGATTAAATATTGGATGGCGTCGCGAACAGATCGGGTCTTGGGATCGAATCCAATGTAACCAAGCATCTCAAGAGTGCGCGCAGTAAGATCACTGCAGGTTGGATCGAGAATCGCATTGTGATCGGCAAATGGCATGTCTTCCAGCCACGGCGTGGTCACGTTTTTATCAAACGCCGCCCAACCACCATCGCGACATTGGAAACTGAGCTGCCAGTCCAGTGCGCGGCGAAAGCTCTCACTGAGCGCTTGTGGATCGTTTGGTCGGACCAGTCGCAGCGCCATCAGCACCATCGCCGTATCGTCAGTGTCTGGATAATAAACGTTGTTGTACTCGAATGCCCATCCGCTGGCTTGCGGATATGAATTGTTTGCCGACCAGTCACCGCGAATGCGAACTTCTTTACTAACAAGCCAGTCGGCGGCCTTTTGCAGCGCAGGATGCTCGGAAGGTAGCCCGGATTCAGCTAGTGAAATGATGGTGATTGCAGTGTCCCAGATTGGCGACAGACACGGTTGGATGCGAAAGTCCTCCGGATCGTCAACGAAGAGTCCGGCGAAGTCTTTCTCCGCCTTGGCGTAAACCGGATTTGATTTTGAGTAACCGAGAGCTCGCAATGCGATTAGACAATTCAGCATCGCGGGAAATACCGCCGCGAGGCCATCACTCCCTTCACTAATCCGCTCGAGCATCCACCGCTCAGCTTCTTCCAACGCGCGCCGACGCAGCGGGCGAATCCGCAGCGGCTGCAGGAATTTCAGAGTATCATCGAGCCGAAGAAAGAAATTGCGCCAGGTCCAGAAAGTTTCGCTGCGGGGCAGGCGCAAATCGCTTTGCTCTGTGCCGAGAGGATAGAGTTCGTGC
>JBKPGQ010000314.1:0-7776 GCA_046729455.1 Verrucomicrobiota bacterium | reverse complement strand
GGGGTGTGTCGCGCCCAGTACAATGTAAACGACATTCGGGTGTTCTTTGAGAATTGCCGGTAATGCCTCGATTACATACTCGATCCCTTTGTTAGGCGAAAGAAGTCCAAAGGTAAGCAGCATCGTCTTACCCTCCACGCCGAACTGATCCTTGTGGAAGGTCGGGTCGATGAACTGCACGTCAGGCACGCCGTGCGGGATGAGATCGATCTTCTCGGGCGAAACGCCATAGACTTCCTTCAACAACGCTCGTCCACGTTCAGCCATCACGATAAAACGATTCGAGAACGCATTGAGCTGCTCCATAACGAATCTTTGCGACTCGTTAGGTTCGCGCAGCACAGTGTGCAGCGTTGTCACTACCGGCATGTGCACATCGCGCAGCAAAGCTAGCAAGTGACTTCCGGCCGGGCCGCCGTAGATGCCAAACTCGTGTTGGACCGAGACGACCTCGACGTTGTTAATATTTAGGAAATCCGCCGCGCGCCGGTATGAATCGATCTCCTTTTCATCGATCTCAAAACGGATACGCGTCGAATAGTTGTAGCCTTCAGGGCGATCGTTAACTGCTCCCACGATGCATTCGCAATTTGGATACTCGTCTGCGACCGCCTCACAAATGTCCGTCGTAAACGTCGCAATGCCACATTGCCGGGGCATATAATCTCCCAGGAAAGCGACGCGGTTGATCGTAGTCATTGGGTAGCCTGAGTTAGTGTCTTTCCAACAAATGTCAGCCTTTATCCATCGAGGATCCTGAGACTAACAACACGCTGCCGCTGTCGATGACTTGTCGCACCTGCCTCGCGTGAAGGCGGATCAACTCTCGACTTTGGTTCGTAAATCCCGCACCTGCGCCTCGGTGGACTCAATTGCTTCCTGCGGGACCCGGCGCAACCCTCCCGCCAAGCCGAGCTTCGATAGAATCCAGATCAACCATTTCGTCGGGTCCCACTGCCACGGCTTCACACCGTTTCGATAGTCGTGCTGAAATTGATGGTGATAATTGTGATAGCCTTCGCCAAACGTAAACAGCGCCATGAAAAACGAGTCGCGCGCACTGCAGCGCGTCGAATACGGCTGACGCCCGATGGTATGACAGGCCGAGTTAATCAGGAATGTGCCATGTTGAAGCACGACGACTTTTGCGATCCCACCAATTAGAAAACCACCGAGCGCGCCGATCCAGCCGTCCCACAGAAATCCGGCCAGTGTCGGCAGGCCGAAGCCGACGATAACCGCTAAGGGATGAATATGTCGATGTTGCCACATGACCAACGGATCTTTCTTTAGATCGTTAACGTTATCGAACGGCGGTTGTGGCAAGAGCTTGAACAACAGCCAGCCGATATGGGCGTGGAAAAAACCTTTGGTGATGTCGTACGGATCTTCGTCGTGATCCACATGTTTATGATGACGGCGATGTTCGCTGGCCCACATGAGGACCGAATTCTCGAACGCAGCAGCGCCAAAGATGAGCGTGAACAGGCGCACCGGCAGTTTGGCCCGGAAAGTCATGTGCGAAAACAAACGATGATAACCAAGGGTGATGCTGAATCCGGTCGCAGCCAATAACACCGCTGACAGGGCGAGTTGGAACCAATCAACGCCGAAATACCACAGGTATAACGGCACTGCTGTCAGCGTGAGAACAAATGTACCGATCAAGAACGAGCTGGTCGTCCAATTGATGCGGTCCGTCGGAATGCGGAAAATCACTGGCGGGAACTTGGGGAGAATTAGCGGTGCACTGATGTCGGCCGGCCCAGAATAACGTCGTTCTTTGTCCAAGTATGAACGCTGCCGCAGTGCACACAGGTAAATTTTTGTGTTTTCAGTTTGGCTGTTGCCCAGCGTTTTTCTTCGATTGTCCTTCCGGTATCGGTCAGCTTCGACGTTGAAGGACAGCGTACGAGCAAGCTTTTGATGTTGGGACCGATCTTTGGTTTTGGCCGGCGCGGCGGATCGAACAAGAATCTCGTCGCCATAGTTAAAGTCTATAAACGATGCGGGCTTTGGCGGTGTCGTATGGCGACATTTCCATTCTCACTCGATCACCAATTGTAAGCCGAATGAAACGTCTGCGCATCCTTCCGGAAATGTGCGCGAGAACCATGCGCTCATTCGCAAGAGCTACGCGGAACATCGTTCCCGGAAGGACCATCGTGATGGTACCTTCGAGTTCGATAATTTTTTCAGAATTCATGATGTCGATCCTGGCCACCTTGAAGAATTACGGCATGGCAGCATAAAGCCGGCGCCCGTTTTAACAAGCGCCGGCAATTAAACCCAATCTACCAGCGCTTGCCCGCAAAGGAGCGTTTCCCGTTAGAAGGACGCGGACGCTGTTCGCGTGGACGCGCTTCGTTAACGGTTAACGGCCGGCCATTAAGTTCCTGGCCGTTGAGCGTGCTCATCGCGGCATTGGCTTGTGCCCCGTCGTTCATCGTGATGAACGCAAAGCCGCGCGATTTGCCGGTCATGCGGTCCATCATCAGATTGACTTCATTGACGGCGCCGTGTTGTTCGAACAGATCCTGAAGATCGTTCTCGGTGGTCTCAAATGAGAGATTACCTACGTACATTTTCATTGTGTTTTGATTTTGGAAAAACTACCGAGCTACAGAGCCGTTCCCGTGAATCGGGTTTCAAACCACCAATGAGCGACGCTCACCTGACGATCTACCGCGCAGTGAAGTTAAACAGAGTAATCCAATAGGCGCACAGTATCGCCCGGATTGCGCAAAACACAAACGATCATTTCCACCGGCGCAATCAGGCGAAGTAAAAAGGGCAGCTGGTTATCTGGCGAACTAGAACTTCTTTGTTTCGACCGGCATGAGAATAATATTCGGATGATAAAATTCGTGGCTCAACGCCATGTCGCCGAAGATCCAGATCGCTCAGCGGCCGTTGTCCTGGTGAAGCGGTAGACGCCTGAAACGTGTGCCGCGCGTCAATTGCAGATAAGTATCCGGCGCTTGCGTGCGGGCCGCAGCGCGAAATCTTTGGAAAAGCGCGGCCCGCCGTCCTGAAGTTGTATGTTGCGCGTAATAAAGCGCGCAGTTCTGAATCAGTGTTGGTTCCATATTAATTCCTCGTTACCTTGCGCTGGCGGCGGATTGACGCGGGCGCTGATGTCTGGGCAATTTGCGTCGAGGCGCGTGATATACGCATCCACCAACGCCACGAAGGTTATCCCTGAGACCGCTATGTCGCCCGACAAGTTCTCGAGCAATTTTTCGAGCTCATCTTTATGAGCAGCGATAGCAGTCATGATGCTGTTTTGTGTGCAGAGAGAAGGGGCCGCACACCTGCGCGATCGATTGACGCTGCGCTATTAGCCCGACAATACAGCCGCAACGGCGATTAGCTAATGATTAAATATAGTTTGTTTCCGATAGCATTAATGCCCGTGGCTCGGGCTCATTCGGCGTTTTTCTGTCGCCTCTGCTTTCTGCTTTAGCCTTTTTACTTCCTGCTTTTTTGTGGCCCCCTGCGATCGTAATTAACAGAGCGATCAAACTACTCGCCGCAGCGGGCGCGATTCGTTAGACGGGAACCAAGCGCTCCCGCGATCGGCCAAATCATATGTCCAAAGCCCAAGATGTGATGACCAATCTTCTCGCGTTCGCGGACATTCGCATCAACGGCGCGCGCCCCTGGGACATCCAGGTGCATGACCGGCGGTTCTTTAGGCGAGTGCTCGCTTCCGGGACGCTCGGTTTCGGCGAATCCTATATGGATGGCTGGTGGGACTGCGATGCGCTGGATGAGATGTGTTGCCGCGCCATTCGTGCCAGACTCGAGAAGCGTTTTGCATTTCGACTTCCCAATATCTGGGCACTATTCGCCGCGCTTCTCGCGAACCAGCAGACTCGCCGGCGCTCCCGAAAAGTCGCACGGGTGCATTACGATCTGAGCAACGATTTTTTCGAAGCAATGCTCGATCCGAACATGCAATATTCCTGTGCGCTCTTCGCCGAGGGCGACGATCTCGCCTCAGCGCAACTGCGGAAGCTTGATTGGATTTGCAAGAGGCTGCGTCTCCGACCCGGCCTCCGCCTGCTGGACATTGGCTGCGGCTGGGGTGGATTGACCCGTCATGCTGCCCGCCACTACGGATGCCAGGTAGTCGGGATAACAATTTCGCGTGAGCAATTCGTTTACGCGCAACGTTGGTGTCGCGGATTGGACGTGGAAATCCAGCTGCGCGACTACCGCGAAGTCACCGAGCGCTTTGATCGGGTGGTGAGCGTCGGCATGGTCGAGCATGTTGGGTACAAAAATTATCGCACCTATATGCGAGCAGCTGCTCGTTCGTTAGGCGAGGATGGATTGTTTCTTTGCCAGGGAATTTGCGGCAACCTTTCGCGCTTTCACGCCGATCCCTGGATCAAGCGTTACATTTTCCCAAACTCCATGCTTCCTTCCATCGCTCGCCTTACGCGTGCTGCGGAAGGCGTTTTCATCCTTGAGGATGTCAAGAACATCGGGCCGAACTACGACCCAACACTCCTCGCCTGGGAGGATAACTTCCGTCGTGCCTGGCCCCGGTTTGCAGAGCGCTACGGCGAACGTTTCCGGCGAATGTGGCGATTTTATTTGCTTAGTTGCGCGGGCGCATTTCGGGCACGCAGTCTGCAGGTCTTTTCGATTCTCTTTTCGAATCGCATCGGCAACTGACAACGCAAATCTGGCAAAGTTCACCGTTGAGTGGCTCACTTTTCCGGCGATGCCTTCCAATTATCCGCTGGGTCCATGAGCGACCGCGGACCAGTGCCATTTAACCAGGCCAGCGCATCCTTGTTGTCCTGCAAATATGCGTCCCAGAATGCGGTCGAGAGAGCGCGAATTACGCGATGATGATTCAGATTGCGCGGTCGGCGATCGCCGGGCAACTCACGATCGGCGAAGACCGAATGATCGGCATTGTTGAGCACGACCTGATATTTCGGCACGCCGTGCAACGCAGGATAAACCGTGAGCCGCGCTTTTGCGTCCGTCTCGCCGAGCGGCGAGACGTCTTTTGTTCCAGTCATCAGCAGCCACGGGATCTTTACATCGCCGAAGGCGCGCTCCGCCGTTTCCGATTTCGGCGTGCTCGGACTCATGATGACTGCGGCGCGAATTCTTGGATCGATCAGCTCGGTACCGCTCATTAGAAACCTCTCGCCACTCACCGCCTGAGTCGTAACCGCGCCGAACGAATGGCCGGACATTCCGATCCGCGTCAAATCCATTCGGTTGGCGAGCGGGCCGCTCTTGTTCCAGGCTTGGAGTTGATCGAGCACCGCACGAATGTCGCCCACACGCAGGAAAAAATTCTCGAGCGACGCCGCCTTGGGCAGCGCGGCCATTCGCTCCGCTGGCGGCGCATTTTTCCACACCAATTCGTCGCTGCCGGGATGTTGCACAAATACCGCGAGGTAACCGCGCGCCGCCCACCGTTCGCCGAGAAATTTGCTGCCCTTACGCGATCCACCCAGCCCATGGCTGAACAAAACGACGGGCGCAGACTTGTCGTTAGGCGGAAAATAAATCCGAACCGGAATATCGCGATTGCGCGCAGCATCGTGCACCGACAAGTCGCGCATCTTCGGATGAAAATTTGGATCGATAACAAGCGGATCGTACGAACCTGCCCACGCGAAGTGAACCAATACGAGGCTAACGAAAAACAAAGATGCGCGGCGCATCATAGACAGTGACCGTTTCCAAGCCAAGAAGTCGAAATCAACGGAGCGAGTGAGTCAAAGTTTTCGGCTCTTAAGCGCGACCTTGCTGAAGAAATTTTTCGCCGCACTCGTCGAGTGCGTCGCAGCGACAGTTCTCCGTGCGCTTGAGCAGCGTTTCCATTAGCTTAAGCTGCTTCATCCGCTCCCGGAGCTCCGCGATTTTTCGTTGGGAGAGTCGTTGCCAGCGTTTTGGTGGGCGCGTTTCGGGCGGGAACCCAGAGAAGAGCTCGCGTATTTCTTTCAAGGTGAACCCAGTCTTTCGAGCGCCCTGCACCACAGCGAGACGAAATAGCGCACTATTGTCGTAGCGGCGCTGTCCATTCCTGCGCATCGGCGGCGGGAGAATCCCGATCTGCTCGTAGTAGCGAATGGCAGAGGTGCGCAAACCAAACACGCGCGCGACATCGGAAATCGCCAGGTCTTCTGCCACTCTGGAACTTAACAACGAGCCACCCTGAACGCCACGGAAATCCCTCACAATTTTCTTGAAAAATTCCCTTTGACTTAAAGTTAACTTGAAGTCGTAGCGTCGCAGCCATGAAGACATCATTTGTATTTATCATCGTGGCATCCTTAGCCTTGTTATACCTGTTTTCCGGACGCTCAATTCGCGCGGATGAGACCACTCTCTCCCAGTCTGCGAAACACGAATCGCCTTTCGCTTGCAACGCATTCGCGTTGTCACAGGAGGTAAGAAAACGCCATTTCGAGGAGCTTGGACCAGCGCTGCTAAAACTGAAGAAGAGCACGCGCGAACTGCCAGATGGCTACGAGTTCGAGCTTCCGGCAGATAACAAAACGTATCAACTGTTAACGGAATGGGCGTTCCAGGAGCGATTATGCTGTCCGTTCTTCGATATCGACCTGCGCTTCGAGAGAGAAGGCGGACCGCTATGGCTGCGTCTCACTGGCCGGCCCGGGACTAAAGAGTTTATTAAGGAGGAGTTCCGGATTTGACCGCCAAATAGGATCACAATGCGTTGAAGAACAAAGACAACGAGGAGTCAGTCATGGCGGTTGTAGCGGGATGGATACTCGTCGCCCTGGGAGTTGGCCACACCGTGGTTGTTCTGGTCAGATTCAAGAAGCCGCTCGCGGAAGCCATACGTGCGGGGTTTGTGGGACAGTTCGTGGGCTATCCCGATCGGCGGACGGCGTTCTGGTTCATGATCTTCGGCCCGTTCCTGGTCATGTGCGGCCATATGGCGATCCATGCCGCTAACGCCACAAACCGGGAGCTCGTTAAGATCATCGGTTTTTATCTGCTAGCCATCAGCGCAGTGGGATGCCTCGCCCAGCCAGCGTCGCCGTTCTGGGCAGGCCTCGTGTCAGCGCTAATTCTAATCGGTGCCGGGTATGATTGGATCTAACCACCAAATAGGATCACGACGGAGCAATTCTCGCTAGGGGCACCATGCCACAGGTCTCCACTCAAGAGTTCGAACGACTGCCGCTTCGAGTTCATACGTTTCTGGCCGGGGTGCCACTTCACGATGTTTGGTCCGTCGATCTGCCGCGTTGGCGTGCAGGAGTGACGCTCGATGAGTTCTTACGGACGCCAAGCACCGGGAAGCTTGATACGTGCGGTTGCTCGAAATCGTCGTCGCTATTCACGCCTTCCCCACTCGTGCGGATGCTGCTCGACATCCGGCTCTTCGTTGGACGGTTCTTCGGTTGGGATCGTGACCCGCCCGCTACTACTTGGGAAACTTTCGCAACGCGCCTAACCGACACCGATCGTTCGAGATCACTGGCCGCACCCGGCACGCGAGACGGGTTTTTTCGCGTCGTGTACCGGTTCGAAAACGAGCAACTCGTCGAGTTGTTCAATCGGACAGCGCACGCCGCGGCGCTGAGCGCGCTTGTCGAGACACCGACTGCCTACCGGTTTTACTTCGGTGTCTATGTCCGCAGCGTAAGCCGGTTCACGCCATTCTACATGGCGCTGATCGACCCTTTTCGGAAACTGATCGTCTATCCGTCCCTCTTGCGTAGTGTCCGTGCTCGCTGGAATCAAGTGTTCGGCACAGACTGACAT
>JBKPGQ010000313.1:0-1894 GCA_046729455.1 Verrucomicrobiota bacterium | reverse complement strand
CATCTATCCCACGTCCGTTCCGCCTCCCACGTCCGTTCCGCCTCCCACGTCCAGTGCCCCTCCCACGTCCGATCCCCCTCCCACGTCCGTTCCTGATTCCGGGGGCACTTTTTTGCTGATGCTGTGCTCCGGAGCTGGGCTGCTCATTATGGGGAGGCTCGCCTCTCGGCAGTTAGAGAAATAGATTTCACACCGCGCGCTGCTCGCAGCGCCTTGATTGGCAACAAGATTTTTCGGCTAGGGCACTCTGTCTGAAGTCTCATTCACGGGTCTAAAGAAGGTACTGGGAGATGATCGCCGACAAACCCAGCGCGTCCGGTTGGAGTTGCGTCTCGACGGTTGATTCTAAGGGGCGAACAATCTTCGTCGCTGTTCAAATGCCGAATGAACGTGCCACTGTCAGGCAAGATCCTACACGCATTCGGTGTTTAAACTCGCTACAAAATTTGTCCGCCACTCTTTAGAATACCGGGGGTTAAATTTCTGGTGCGATGAAAGCTAAAATGTCTGGGGAACCAGAAAAGCTGGTTGGAAAATATTTTCACAGCGCAAACGAGACCAACAAAATTGAATGGCAGGGCGTGGTGATCGGGGAGCCGCACCCCGGCTGGTATTTGGTGCAACTGTTCGAATGGACTTCCGGGGAGCCAACGGTGCAAAGACTTGTGCCAATCGAGAAGATGATCGGCTGGTTATTTTATTCCGATGCGAGCACGATGGCGTTTGGCTCAAAACGTCCACAATATCAAATCAGGGAACCCAGCCAAGCCGCATGAGGCTCCTACGCGTGCTCGTAAACGAAATCGCTCACTGAAAATACGGACGGATCTTTGCGTATTTCTTGTCGCCGATTCCGTTTACCTTTTTCAAGTCGTCGGCGCTGCGAAACGGCCGCGCGGCAATGATTCGAGAAGCGATAACCGGCCCAACACCAGGAATCATTTTCAATTCCTTTTCCGTCGCAGTGTTGATGTCTATCCTGCCAAGCTCGATTTTTTCTTTTGCATGCGACTTGTTAACCTCGACCGGACTAATCGTGGTTGCCGAATGGCGAACTACTGGCGTCGCGGAAGGCATGTTCGTAAGAGGCAACGTCCGGGCACGAGCGTTCTTTTCCGCCGCGAAGACGCTGAAAGACACTGGCTTTTGCATGTGCACATTTAGTCGTCCTGCGCTTACGCCCCACCCTCCGATTTTCTCCGCCCTTGCTTCGTCCTCGAGTTGCTGAAGCCTTTCCAGTTCTGCTCGCGAATTTTTCAATTCAGGCGGGACCGCCTTGTAACCATAGTTCCGGGCGAGGCCGTTGCGAATTAACTGCTCGCCAAGATCGCCCTCCCTTGTCTGAACAAATGCATAAAAGCGCTCGATTTTGCTGCGGCCCATCGCATCTGACATGCGCGTGAACACCGTAAACGGCTGGGACAATTTCTGCCGAGTAAACTCTTTCGCCGCTTCTCCCACTTCGATGGCTTGGGGCACAGTGATCTCAAAATATTTCGCCTGTTCTACCAGGCGCTCTGGTGTTAGCGCGTCCGTTTCCGGCGCGTCCACCATATAAAGGCGAAAGATGTATTCCTTGGTGCCAACGCTGACGTGAAAACTATCTCCATCGTCGGCCGGATTGAGGATGAACCTGCAATTCTCCAGGACGATCCAATCCTTAGACTCGCGTGCACCAGCATCGATCGGCACCGCGCAAACAAGTGCAAGGGCAAGGAGTCCGATCTTGCGGCGCAGGTGGGTAAGTCGCTCGGCTGCGAACCTGCAATTGGGGGACATATCCGACATCACAATTCAATTAAGGCGTTTGCAACCGCGCCAGGTGCGCCGCGTACATCGCGACGATTCCGCCCAGCACACCGCCGGCAATCACGTCGCTGACGAAATGATAATT
>JBKPGQ010000312.1:0-1358 GCA_046729455.1 Verrucomicrobiota bacterium | reverse complement strand
CAAGAATCCGCGTACTAGAACCGGGATATCTTCCTTTCGTTCGCGCAACGGCGGCATGGTGATGCGCACCACGTTGAGGCGGAAATAAAGATCATCGCGGAATTTTCCTTCGCGCACCCACTGTTCGAGGTTTTTGTTCGTAGCCGCAATTATCCGCACATCCGCATGTAATGTTTGATTGCCGCCGACGCGCTCAAATGCGCGGTCCTCGCTCATGACGCGCAGCAATTTGACTTGCGTGCTCGGATCGATCTCAGCGATTTCGTCGAGGAAAATCGTGCCGCCGTTCGCCTGCTCGAACCGGCCGATGCGCCGTTCGTACGCGCCTGTGAACGCGCCTTTCTCGTGACCGAACAACTCGCTCTCGAGAAGTTGTGGAGAAAGCGCCGCGCAATGCACCGCTACAAATTTCGCTTTGTTGCGGCGGCTCAAATTATGAATGGCGTGTGCGGCCAACTCCTTGCCTGTCCCGCTTTCGCCTTCGATCAGCACATTGGCTGACGAGGGCGCAACCTGCCGAATCGTGTCGAGCACTTCATGCAACGCTGCCGAGTCTCCCCAGATGTTCTCGAGGCCGTAACGTTCATCCACTTGTTCCCGGAGCGCGCGATTTTCCTGCTCGAGCTTGCGGCCTTGCACGGCCCGCGCGATCAGCAATTCAACTTTATCGAGGTTGAGCGGCTTGGTAACAAAATCGTAGGCGCCGCGTTTCATCGCTTCCACCGCGACGTCTACCGACCCATAGGCCGTCATCATGATGCAGGCGGGCGGGCGCGGCATTTTCAACGCGCGATCAATCAAGGTCATTCCATCTTCGCTGCCGAGACGCAGGTCGGTGAGAAGCACATCGATCTGCTCGCGCTCAAGCACGTTTATCGCGCCGGCAATATCGGGAGCGACATACACATCGTATTCGTTCTCCAGCAAACTTCGCAACCCGTCACGAGTGTGCTTCTCATCATCAACAATGAGGACGGTGGGCTGTAGATTCATTGGCGATGCTAGATGCTGGTTGCTAGATGCTAGATTTTTATCCAGTATCAAGAATCTAGCATCCAGTATCTGTGGCGCTTGCGCTGGAAGCGTGTATCCTCGCCGATGCCTCAGCGGATCTTCCCCGCTCTGATATCGCTCTTACTCGCTGGTTCCCCAACCGTTTTCGCAGCTGAGGAGTCGACTAATAAGGACAGCGACTGGAAACTGTCGGCTCGGGAAAAAGAGGTCGCCATCTACAGCCGCGCTCGCACAGGTTCACGGCTGAAAGAGTTCAAAGCGATCGGCTCGATCGACGCCCCGACTTCCGCTGTCCGCGCCGTAATTGACGACTTCGAGAATTATCCGGGTTTCATGCCCTACAC
>JBKPGQ010000311.1:0-2537 GCA_046729455.1 Verrucomicrobiota bacterium | reverse complement strand
CTGCCGGAAGGACAAATGGGCAACTCGGAAGTCGGCCACCTTAATCTGGGAGCCGGCCGGATCGTTTACCAGGACCTGACGCGAATTAACAAGGCAATTGGACAGGGCGAACTAACGCGTAACCGAGTTTTGCAGGAGACTTTTGCCGGCGCGCGCGGTCATCGTCTCCATTTGCTCGGGTTAGTTTCAGACGGCGGAGTGCACAGCCATTACTCGCACATGATCGCGCTTGCGAACGCTGCGCACAATGCAGGCGTTGGGGAGATTTTCGTCCACGCTTTCACGGACGGGCGCGACACGTCGCCGACCGGTGGCGCCGCTTATCTAAAAACGTGCGAGAATGAACTTAAGAAAAGTCCCGGGCAAATTGTCACGGTTGTAGGCCGGTACTTTGCAATGGATCGCGATCGGCGTTGGGACCGCACCAAAAAAGCGTGGGACGCGGTTGTTCTCGGTCGCGGCGAAATCTGCAAATCATCGCCCTCGGCGGCTGTGGATCAGCAATACAAAAACGGCAAAACAGATGAGTTCATGCCGCCATTGATCTTTTCTCACGCAAATGAGCAGCGGGTGCGTGATGGGGACGTGGTCTTATTTTTCAATTTCCGCGCCGATCGTGCTCGCCAGTTATCACAGGCATTTTTGCTGAAGGATTTCGATGGCTTTGACCGCGAGGTCTGGCCGCAAGTGGAGTTTGTCACGCTAACGCAATACGATGTCACCTATTCTTCGCCGTTCATTTTTGCGCCGGAAGAGCTCGCCGACATCCTGGGCGAAATCGTTAGCGCAACCGGCAAACGGCAATTGCGCATCGCGGAGACGGAAAAGTACGCGCACGTGACCTACTTTTTTAATGGAGGCATTGAGAAACCGTTTCCAGGCGAAGACCGCAAGCTGATCCCTTCACCGAAGGTCGCCACCTACGATTTGAAACCGGAAATGAGCGCATTCGAAGTCACCGATGAAGTGCTCGCACGGATGGCGAATTACGATCTGATCATACTCAACTTCGCAAATCCCGACATGGTCGGCCACACTGGCGTCGTCGAAGCGGGAATCAAAGCTGTCGAAACGGTTGATAAATGCCTGGCGCGAATTATTCCCAAGCTTCTCGAGCTTGACGGCAAAGCCATCGTGACCGCCGATCACGGCAATTGCGAGCAGATGCGCAACGCTGATGGTTCGCCCAACACCGCGCACACGAGCTACCTTGTGCATTTCATTTACGTGGCCACCGATGCTGCACGATTTCGGTGCGAAGACGGAATTCTGGCCGATGTCGCGCCGACTCTTTTGTTTTTGCTTGGACTACCGCAACCAAAGGCGATGACCGGACACAATCTGCTCGTGCCGGTTTCCCCAGAAGGCCGCGCAGGATAGAGCGGTGTATGGTAGGGCGCGTCACTCCGTGCGCGCCGGAAACCAGCAAGCGGCGTGCAGAGGACTGCACGCCCTACCCAACCCGTGCAGGGTCGCGCGAAGGTGATTTCCATGCGCGTGGTGCTTGATTTAGCAAGACCGGCACCGCTCGATCACAATGTCGTCGAATGTGATTTCGAACTTCCGATTAATCGCTCGTGTTCCGGCCACAGCGATGCGGTGCAAAAGCCGAATGTGATAATCGGCTGTTGTTTCGTGCCAGATTGGTTTACGAGCGAGCTTGAGCGTGCCGTCGTTTTCCACAAGAGCGCCCCAGCCGATCGGAATCTCCGAATCGCGGAATAACTCCTCAGGCAAAACCAGGAAATACAAATTTGCGCAGCGATAGCGAAGTAACTTGTCGAACTTGGTGCAATCGTAGAGACGATTTTGCAGGGCACGCAGCTCACGTAGAAGTCGCGCATAGCCACGGTGGCCGACCCCGGTGAAATCAGGCAAATCGAATTCGGGAAACAGGGACTCGCCGTTCCGCAGGTTCGGATAATGTGCGCGGAGGCGCCCTTCGAGAAGCTGACGGCGTTGGGAAATCGTTTCGAGCCGCTGACGTGCGGCGTCGCTGTGGCAATTATCTCGCCGCAAATCGCAGAGCGCCTGTTTACACTCAAAGATCGCTGTGGATCCAATTCTCTTCTGCGCGAGTCGATACGCCGCGACATCGGCACGATATCGGCACTTTGGAAGACTCACTTCCATTGCGCACGCGGAATACCCTTGCGCCTGCGCCCAAAGAAATGCTAGCCGCTTCAACCGGGCGTGTCTCTCAGTTTCGCCGCAAGCGCGTCTTACTCCCGCAGCCATCTCGCGAGTTCGCGTGCCCAATAGGTGACAATAATATCGGCTCCCGCTCGTTTCAGAGCAGTCATGATCTCAAGCACTGCATCGCGCTCGCTCAGAAGCCCTTTCTCGACCGCGGACTTGACCATCGCATACTCGCCGCTCACATGGTAAACGGCAGTCGGTTTTCGAAACCGCTCACGGACTCGCCACAAAATATCCAAGTAGGGCAAGGCAGGTTTTACCATCACAATGTCCGCTCCTTCGTCGATATCCAGTGCTACCTCACGCAAGGCTTCATTCGCGTTGGCAAAATCCATCTG
>JBKPGQ010000310.1:0-5548 GCA_046729455.1 Verrucomicrobiota bacterium | reverse complement strand
TTTCGAAAAACAGCGTCGGCCGGTCTTCTACCGGCTTGGTGAATATTTGCAGCAAATAACCTTCATCATCGCGATCGACCAGGATGCCCAACCGTTTCAATGCATTCAGCTCTTCATCGATATGACCAACGCGATCGAGCAACGTGTCGTAGTAAGTCGAAGGAATCTGCAGAAACTCGACGCCACGCTTTTGCAGATCCGTTACTGTTTCAATGATGTTTTTGGTGGCCATGGCGATGTGTTGGACCCCTTCGCCGTTGTAAAACTCGAGATACTCATCCACCTGCGATTTCTTCTTGCCTTCCGCGGGCTCGTTGATCGGAAACTTCACGAATCCGTTGCCGTTGCTCATCACCTTACTCATGAGCGCCGAGTATTCAGTGGAGATATCTTTGTCGTCGAAGCTAAGGATGTTTCGGAACCCCATTACGTCCTCGTAAAATTTTACCCACGGATTCATCTGGCCTAACGCAACATTGCCTACGCAATGATCGACATACTGCAGGCCGGTCTGGGGCGGATTGTAATTCGATTCCCATTTGCGGAAACCTGGCATGAACGGGCCATGATAATTTTGTCGTTCGATGAACAAATGAACGACCTCGCCGTAAGTGTGAATTCCGCTCATCACCAGCTCGCCGTCATCGTCACGCAGCGTGGTGGGTTTCATGAAACTTTTACCGCCACGCTTCGTGGTCTCTTCCCATGCCGAAGTTGCGTCATCCACGGTAAGCGCGAGCACTTTCACGCCGTCGCCATGTTTGTGATGGTGATCAGCGACGTGATGATTCGGCCGCATCGGCGTCGTCAGCACAAAGGTGACCTTATTCTGGCGAATCGCGTAGCTCGCCCGATCCTTCGTTCCCGTTTCCGGACCCGAATAGGCGAGGCTTTGAAACCCGAACGCAGTCTTGTAGAAATGCGCCGCCTGCTTGGCATTACCGACATAAAACTCGACGTAATCGGTACCGTGTAATGGCAGAAAATCTTCCTCCGCCGCCGCCGACGCCGTTTTAGCTTTTGGAACAGTCGTTTTCCTTTTTGGAGCAGCAATTGTCGTTGGCATAATGACCTCCTAACTCTCTCGCGCTAAGCGCGCCTCTAAAATATAAGATCGACAATCATTGGTCGCAAGGATGCCCGAGTAGAGCCGCCTGAATTTAAGACCGAAACTTCGGTTGATCAAAATAGGCAGTCGTTTTCAGAGGGATTTAGCGCCCTTGCGCCGCCTGGTGGCGCGCTCCCGAGCGACGGCAAATCTTGCCGTTACGCAATTCGAACCATTCCGTCGCAACGATCTCGTACGATTTTCCACTGGGCGACTGTCCCCGAAAACCGGCACCAAACGTGCCGCGCTCGGTATATCGGGCTGCGGCAAATTCTCATTCAGCGATCAGGCTTAGGGCAATCTAATTTGAGGAGATCGAAAACGATGAAATTACCATCTGGCTCTACCAGCGCATCTTCTGGCGCTTGAACTAGAGCGCGCTACAACCGCGGAGCCAGATGAATGGTCGCGATCATGCAGCGAGCGCTTCCGCCACTAAGTTCAATGGTAGGAAGTTCAAACGGAACCAAGCGCACGTAGCGGGTTAACCTTGCGCGTTGTTCCTCAGTCAAAGCTCGTAGGGCGCGGTCAGACAGCACGAGCAGTTTCTCGCCATGCGTATCATGTAATTCGACCGCGTTGCCCGCGAAGTTCGCAATCTGATCCGGCGACAACTCGACAATGTCTTTGGCACCGCGTTCCAATCGCGTTCGCACCTGTTGCCGCTCGGCTTTGTTCCGAATCGTCTCCAAACCAACCAGCGCGAACGCAGTTCCGATGCACATCATTACGTTGGTGTGATAGATTGGCTGGCCATCAGAGCCGATGCTCGTGAAGGTGACCGACTCGTAACTAAAATCCTTGGCAAAGCGGCGGATCACCTTCGGGTTGGAACGATTTGAGAGCGAGACGTACGCAATTTTGTTGAGGTGATCGAGCACCAGACTGCCGGTGCCTTCAAGACAGTAGCCTTGCTCCTCGAATGCCGAGTAGTCGATTACTTCGTTAACACGATAGTCTTTGCGCAGTTCACCAACGATGTCTTGGCGGCGCTCCCGCCGCCGCAGCGCTGAATACATCGGGAACAGGGCGATCCGCCCATCGGGATGCGTTGAGATCCAGTTGTTTGGGAAAACTGCGTCCGGCTTTTCCGGCTCGGCCGTGTCCTCAAACACATGCACGTTCACGCCGGCGGCACGGAGTTTTTGCACAGCTGCGTCGAATTCCTTTCGCGCGACTGTGCTAAGCGCATCAACAGCGCAATCAACTCGAGCTTGAAAAGCGTTGTCGGCCGCCGTCTCTGGGTTCGGATAAAACCGGCAGGGCCGGATCATCAGCACTGAGTTGGTACTTTGCGTGAGCACAGCGCTCCGTGTCATCGCAGTTGTAGACCCTTTAATCGCCAAAGGAAATGTCCACGTCACGCGCGGTCTGCACCATTTCGCCATTAGGCGGAACGAGCTTGAGCCGATTGACGGCCTCGGCGATCGGCACCTGGCGCACCTGATAATTTTGGTAGCTAACCATCGAACCAAAATGACCTGCGTTGGCTAGTTGGACAGCTTTCACGCCAAAACGCGTACCCAAAATCCGATCGAGCGTGGTAGGCGCTCCTCCGCGCTGCAGATGGCCGAGAACGCAGCAGCGCGTTTCTTTTCCAGTGCGTTTTGCAATCTCGCGTGCGACGATTTCACCGATTCCGCCGAGACGAAATTCGCCGCCTTCCATGTCGCGCGTTACCTGTTCGCCATGTTTTGGCCGCGCGCCCTCTGCGACGACAACAACAGTCCCCAGGTAACCCGCCGCCTCGCGCGCTTTGACCGCGCTGGCGATTTTGTCGAAATCGAATGGAATTTCGGGAATCAAAATAATGTCCGCGCCACCAGCAATGCCGCCGTGCAACGCAATCCATCCGGCGTGGCGTCCCATTACTTCCACGACCATGACTCGCCTGTGACTGGTGGCCGTGGTGTGCACCCGATCGAGCGCGTCCATTACAACAGCGACAGCAGAATCGAATCCGAATGTTGTCGCAGTGGCCTCGAGATCGTTGTCGATTGTCTTGGGGACGCCAATGCAATTGATGCCAGTTTCCTGCAGTTGCTGCGCCGTTACCATCGAACCATCGCCGCCGACAATGATCAACGCTTTTACCTGAAGCTCGTCCAGGATCTTCTTAGCCCCTGCAATGACGTTCGCAGGCACGACGCTCCGATTGCCGGCGCCGACCTTGGCGACAAAATGACCGCGATTCGTCGTGCCAATGATCGTGCCGCCCAGCGCCATGATCCCGTTGATGCTTTCGCGATCGAGAATGACATGATTACCGGGAGGAAGAAGTCCTTCGAATCCGTTACGAAAACCAACTACTTCCCAGCCGAGTTTCTCCGCCGCGAGTACCACGCCGCGCAGGACCGCGTTAAGTCCGGGGCAATCGCCACCGCTGGTCAAAACACCAATCCGTGGCTTCATTTTCGCAATCTTAAGAAATGGCGGTCGTCAGTCCGTGCCGTCCCACGCGGTAGAAACACCAATCCGTGCGTTCATTCGCGCAAACGCTCAATCAAAGCATTTTTTTCGAATCGGCCATACGTCCGCCCGCAGCCCATTGGTCGTATAACTGCCAGCCGCGTTGCAAAAGGGCGGCGCCTTCACCAAATCGATTTGTGCTGCCCAGTAGCACGATCATCAAATGACGCGGATACACTGTTTCCATCTGGCCCTGACGAACAACTTCCGCCTGACGATTGGCATACAGGATTAAACAATCACCGGATCGCGAGGTTCGACCTGTTTTGACTCCGTCGATGCCCATCTTTCCCAAGAGTTCGTTTGTATTGCGCAGCATATAATTCAATCGACGCCCGCCTCGATCGAACGAGATCTGCCGTTCCTTTTGCGACACATAAAAGCGGAAACTAGCCTTGTTCATTGCGTACCGTGTGAGACGGGCCATGTCTTCGGCTGTCGAATACGGCAGCGGCTTGACCTTGTAATCGACGCCGTGCGGGTTAACGAAGCGCGTGCGGTCCATCTTCAATTGTTTGGCCAGCGCATTCATCTGGGCGACGAACGCATCAGCTGGCGTGTATTTCGAGGCCGCCTGGCTGGGCGCAAGGGACTCTACCTTCGTGCCGACGTGGTATGCGAGCGTGTAGGCCGCAATGTTATCGGACTGGACAAGCGCAGCATAGAGAAGATCCCGCAGGGTGATGGTATCGCCTGGCTGAAAACCAATGTTGTTTTCAAGAGTGCCGACAAACGCCTCCTGCGGGATCGTGACTGCCTGATTAAGATCGCCCGATCTTCGTTCCGCCCAATCGAGCACCACACTTGCAGTCGCGATTTTCGTCAGGCTGCCGACTTGCAGTTTTTTCCTCGCTTCCTGTTCTTCCAAAATATAGCCCGTTTGCGCATCGGCAATGAGATATGCCTCTGCGGCAGCAGCCGAGCGGAGAAGCGCCGAGCCGGCGAGACAAGCAGAAAAAACGATGAGAAATCGACGTGATAAATACATAAACACCCTCGAACCGGAGCACCTTAATCGACGCATTCTGATTGGCAAACGGCCCTCGCAACGCGTTCTAACGTCAAAGGTGGATCGGCTTCTCCAGAAGACGATGGCATACGAATCGCCGAAGGCGCAAGCATTAGGCGCAAGAGCCGCATGATTTGCCAACGCATTGAGGACAATGCGTGACACCTCTAATCAGCCCGTCTTCTGCGGCATCCGGGCCCGACTCACCAGCAGCCGCATCACAAAATAAATGATGATTGCCGAAGGAATTGCCAAGAAGAGGGAGCCAACAAACGCAGGCCAAAATGTAGGCCAAACGACCCGTGAAAATACATGCCAATGCACGTAATCACGGAGTCCAAACTGGCGGAAATGTACGCGCTGAGCTGGCGGCCGCTGTAGACTCCAGCAACCCAAATGATATTCGGCCAGATAGATCGCGGGCATTGCCCAGATCACGACATCGTGCAGGGTTACCGCAATCGCAGCTGCAATCTTGTTGCAGCGGCAGACCCACGCCGTCCCTATCGATAGCAAGGTTTTTAGCGGATAGAGCGGTGTGAAACCGAAAAAGATGCCGATTGCCGACCCGAGTGCGATGGAGTGCGGCGTGTCGGCGATTGTCATTAGGGTCATGTGATGCGCTACCAGCCAACTTTTCAGCCGGGCAAGCGGCCCTGGTAACCGTGACTCGTAATCCACCGGGGATTTTGGGCCCGGATGTAAATCGCGCACCGTCGAATCTAAACTAAAACAATTCCGCTGTCTGCGCCGGTGTCTTGACGATCTGTCCCAGCGCCTTGCGCAAACGAAGCGCCGCGCGCGGCGCGTAATCGAGATTGTTGTTATTAAAAATCACATGCAACTCACGCGCTTCCTTTGCCAGTTTCCTGCTGCGCTGTGCGACCTCCGCGATTTCATTCTCGCTGTAGTCGTAATCGAAACGCGCGGCCACGGTTTTGCCAGTGATGTAAGCCTTCGCG
>JBKPGQ010000309.1:0-1457 GCA_046729455.1 Verrucomicrobiota bacterium | reverse complement strand
CAATTCCGGCCGTTGCAGCGTGAGATCATCAGCGATGCGCTGGCCGGGCGCGACGTGTTTGTCCTAATGCCGACTGGTGGTGGGAAGTCACTCTGCTTTCAGTTGCCAGCTTTAACACGCGAAGGTCTCACCATCGTCGTTTCGCCGCTTATTTCCTTGATGAAGGATCAGGTGGACGCTCTGCAAACCAGTGGGATCCCGGCGACTTACTTGAACTCGACGCTCGACCGGGAAGAAGCAATGGCCCGCTGGCGTGGACTGCATCGCGGTTTGTACCGGATGCTTTACGTCGCTCCGGAGCGGTTGATGCTCGATACGTTTTTGGAACGCGCGGTGAACTGGAACATCGCGCAGTTCGCCATCGACGAGGCGCATTGCATCAGCGAATGGGGACACGATTTCCGGCCGGAGTATCGCGAACTCAAAAAATTGCGGACCCATTTTCCGGGCGTGCCAATGATGGCGCTCACTGCAACCGCTACCGAACGGGTGCGGGCCGACGTCGTGAAGCAACTGAAACTGCGGGAACCGCGCTGCTATGTCGCCAGCTTTAATCGGCCAAATCTCACTTACCGTGTTGTTCCAAAAACGGCGCCGTACGAACAACTACTCGAGTTCATTCGTAGCAGGCCTGACGATAGCGGTATCATTTATTGCGCCAGCCGAAAAAGCGCAGAATCGCTGGCCCGCAATCTGAACGAAGACGGTGTAAGCGCGAAGCCGTATCATGCTGGCCTAACGAGTTCTGAGCGCACAAAAAATCAAGAAGCGTTCCTGCGCGATGATGTTCGCGTGGTGACGGCAACCATCGCGTTTGGAATGGGAATCAATAAACCGAACGTCCGCTTCGTGGTGCACTACGATCTGCCGAAAAACCTGGAGAGCTATTATCAGGAGACCGGCCGTGCTGGTCGTGACGGGTTGCCCAGCGAATGCGTGCTGCTGTTCAGCGCGAGCGATGTGGCCAAGCAGCTCCATTTCATCGACGAAAAAAGCGAGGCCGAAGCGCGAATCGCCCGGACGCAACTCCAACAAATGGTTCACTACGCCGAGACCCGTGACTGCCGGCGCAGGACTTTGCTCGGATACTTTGGCGAAACATTTACGGAGCCATCGTGTGAAGGATGCGACAATTGCCTCACTCCGCGCGAGACGTTCGATGGTACAATTCCTGCCCAGAAATTTCTCTCCTGCGTCCACCGCATTCACGCGAAAAGCGGATTTGGATTTGGGGTGAATCATATCGCAGATGTTTTGCGCGGCGCGGACACGGAGGCGATCCGGCAACGAAACCACAACGAATTGTCCACTTACGGCATTGGCCGGGAATTGAAACGCGAAGCATGGCAGGCGATCGGGCGCGAGTTGTTGCGACTGAGGCTCATCGAATGCGCGCCGGGAAAGTTCGCGACGTTGAGTCTCACGCCGGCTGGCCGCGACGCCTTGCGCCACCGTAC
>JBKPGQ010000308.1:0-1289 GCA_046729455.1 Verrucomicrobiota bacterium | reverse complement strand
CGCCGAATCGCGAAGTGGACACCGAATAAGTGCGGATTGGCGTCTCATCCTCTCTGACGGTGAGCAACTGATCTCGAATGGATATGTGGATATTTTTCATTCAGTCATTCTGCTCGCCGAACAAATTTTCTTCACATATGTAATCACAAATTGTTCCTCGTCGGCGGCGGTGAATTCTCATTTCACCACGACTCGCTCTCGACGCCTTCATTCCTTGGTGCTTTGCATAACTTGAACGCAGCGATAAACTCGCGTGTTAATGAAAGGCTACCATACTGCTGTCGTGGGCGCGACTGGCGCCGCGGGCACGGAACTGTTACGCGTGCTGGAACGGCGAAATTTTCCTGTGGCAAGTCTGCGTCCGATCGGTTCGGCGCGCTCTGCTGGAAAATCAGTTCGATTTCGCGAAGAACCGATCCCTGTGGAAGAACTCGGCGATCGATCATTCGATAAAATCGACATCGCCTTTTTCAGTGCCGGCGGCGACGTTTCCCGAAATTATGTTCCGATTGCCTGCCAGTCGGACGCGATAGCAATCGATAAATCGTCGGCTTTTCGGATGGATCCGCATGTGCCACTGGTGATTCCCGAGATTAACGCCGCAGACGTCAGGCAAAATCGCGGAGTTATCGCGAACCCCAATTGCACGACCACTGTCATGCTGATGGCGCTTTATCCGCTCCACCGCCTCTTTGGTGTGCGCTGCGTTTTCGCAACCAGTTTCCAGGCAGTCTCCGGTAGTGGCGCACGCGGCATTGAAGAGTTGAAGCGCCAGGTGTCGGCAAAAGATACGGCGCCGGAATTCTATCCGCATCCGATCGCGTTCAATCTTCTGCCGCATATCGATTCATTTCTTGAAAACGGTTACACGAAGGAAGAAGCCAAGATGCAGGATGAAACGCGAAAAATTATGCATTTGCCGGAACTTCGTGTCTCAGCAACTTGCGTGCGCGTACCGGTTTACCGCGCACATTCGGTAGCCGTGAGCGCCGAATTTGAGCGCTCGGTCTCAGTCGAGCAGGCGCGCGAAGTTTTGGCCAAAGCGCCGGGCTTAGAATTGGTTGACGAACCGCAGAGCAATCGTTATCCGATGCCGCTCACTGTAGCAGGAAAGGATAATTGTCAGGTGGGTCGCGTCCGACTTGATTGCGCGTTTGAAAACGGACTGTCGTTTTGGGTGTCGGGCGATCAATTGCTCAAAGGCGCAGCACTGAACGCGGTGCAAATTGCAGAGCTGCTGTAGAGGCGCTTGTGCCAATCTTCTGGGTCGACCTGGCTTCGGCGTTTGA
>JBKPGQ010000307.1:0-9930 GCA_046729455.1 Verrucomicrobiota bacterium | reverse complement strand
GCTATTAGCCATCAACTTTCTTCACGGCACAGCCAGGAATTTTTGCCGGACACGCAACTCCGGATACTGAGGGAAAAAGACCTCGGCGATAAAGACCCTGTTCGGCGTCAGATCACGCGTTGCGATTGTTTCGTTATATTCGATCCGCTCCTGCGGATTAATCAAAATCGTGGCGGGTTTCTCCGCGATAGCGTGGTTGTCGGACCACTTTGTGAGGATATTTCCTTCGGAATTCATCAAGTAAATTTCAATCCGTTGATTCGTCGGAAAATCGAGCGTCACAGGGCGCTTAGATACGTTTGCCAGCGTCAATTTTATCCCAAGCTGGCGCACTTCAGACAGCTTGATGGTCTGCGGTGTGATTTGCAGATCGACTGTAAGCCCGCGAAGTCTGGCATCCTTATATTGGGGAACTGCCTCGGGAGAAAATGGATGGAGGAGGCGGCCTAACCAACCGCGCTTGCGTGCGGGCGTGGACGTCGGCACGGCGTCCTGAGCAAATAGGCTCCCGACAACGCAAAATATCAGAATGTGCAAACTTGCTCGTCGCTTCATGGGTGCGTTAAAACAGACCCGAAAGCTTTCGAGGTTGCAAAAACCCTGTCAAACCATTTATCCAATCCACATGAAAACTCTCTGTGCATTCGCGTTTTGCCTGGTTTTCGCCGCGGCCGAAGGCGTGGCGAAACAACGACATTGCACGTTCCGATTGCATGCACAAGCAAACCCTCGGGATACGGAGACATTCGCGATGTCTGTTCGCGCGCAAGTCTCCGGAAAAACTGTGGCAATCGAAAAAATGCCGTGGATTTCAGAGCGCGATGTCATGGCGTTTTCTCCGTATCCGGCTGCAAATGGAACGTATGGTGCGCTGTTTCAACTCGACGAGCACGGGCGAGTCGTGCTCGATACTTTAAGCGTTGAGCGCCGCGGCAGCTTGCTTTTCGTGTTCGTTAATGGCCGACCAATCACCGAACTCGAAATCGACAAGCGTGTTTCCGACGGAAAAATCTACATTCCTTCCGGGCTAACTTCGGCGGATATCGAATTAATGAAAAAAGACTGGCGCATGATCGGACAACGGAAGCGGTAACACATACTGGGAAGTGACTGGCGTCTCGTTGTAACACATGAATCGTCTTTTAACGGTTACGTTTTTCACATTCGCTTTGATGCGCTCCGCAGCGATCGGACAGAACCAAATTCTCGATCTCGTCTTGCCAACCGACAACGATGCCCTCTTTTCAGGCGGCGGCGCGCCATTCTATCAGTACATCGAACGCAACTACAAGGGCGTGAAATCCACGCCATGGGAAGGTGGCCAGTACGGTTTTGTGCGCGATCCTACGGACATAGCAGGTGGGGTTGTTTACACCCGTTTTCATGAAGGGATCGATATTCGCCCTTTGCACCGCGACGCTCATGGTGAGCCTCTCGATGAAGTGCGCGCCATCGCCGATGGGAAGGTGGTGCACGTTAACTCCGTACCCGGCTACTCGAACTACGGAAAATACATCGTCATTGAACATCGCTGGGGCGGATCAAATTACTACAGCTTGTATGGACATCTGAGTTCGATCGCAGTCCAGCCAGGGGAGGCGGTGAAACGCGGTAAGCGCATCGCCGTGATCGGCTACACCGGAACAGGGCTAAACCGGGAACGCGCGCACCTCCATTTGGAACTGAACTTGATGCTTAACGATCAATTCGAGGCCTGGTACAACACATTCTTTAGAAATGATCCTAATCACAACGCCGTTTACAACGGTATGAACCTAATCGGGCTCGATATCGCGCGGCTGTATCTTGCGCTACACAAAAATCCCTCGCTGACTATTCCCGAATTTCTCAGTCGCGAAGAGACATTCTACAAAGTGATCCTTCCCAAATCGCGGCATTTCGAGTTGCCAAAATTTTATCCGTGGATGCTCACTACGGAGAGCCGAAACGAAAAATCCTCCTGGGAAGTCTCATTCGCACAGTCCGGTGTGCCGCTGAGAATAGAACCGAGCGATAAAAGCGTGACGCAACCCGAACTGAGTTATGTCAAAAACCGATCCGTAAATTATTCTTATCTGACCCGGGACATGGTTTCCGGCCACGGCGCAAATGCGCATCTCACCGATTACGGCAGGCAACTGATGCGGCTGCTGACTTGGCCTGACTGAAATTCGGAAGCCGCGGAAGAGGCGGCAGGCTCGACGGCTTAAAGCCGTCAAGTTCTAGTTCGTGCCTTCCCGCGTCAGCACGAAGTCGGCGTGCGTTGCGCGAGGGCTACTCCGTGCGGGACCGCTCCCCGGACAAATCCGAAACACTCCACGGCGCCGCTCGGCTTTCCCGGAAGGGCGATCACGAGCGAAAGATCGACGATTGCTGCCAGGCTGCGCGAGAGAATTGAATTGGGAGTGATCTTCATGGATTCCGCACGCATCACCTCTCCAAAGCCGGGCAACTCGACGCGCATAATTGCGCGAATCGCCTCGGGGGTAACGTCCCGCGGCCCGACGCCCGTGCCGCCAGTCGTCAAAATCAAACCGCAACCTTGCTTTGAAAACGAGCGAATCGTCTGCTGAATCCGTTCCGCATTATCGGGAATAATCGCTTCCGACAGGACTTGCCATCCTGCCGTTTGCGCCGCTTCTCTCAGCGCAGGTCCGCCAAGATCCTGATAATCACCGGCGCTGGCGCGGTCCGAGATTGTGATGATACCAACTTGTATCTGCATCTCCTAACAGGTGCACATAAAAGTGCCGTCCTCCAGAGCGCAAGCTCGAGATGACAACGAAAAATCTTTGCACTTACACATCGTGCTTCGTCTTGCTGAGTAGATGAAGATCGGAAATCTGCATCTCTTTATCGACGGCCTTGCACATGTCGTAAATTGTGAGCAACGCTACGGTCGCGCCGACTAGCGCCTCCATCTCAACACCGGTCTGCGCAACCGTCTTTGCAGCACACCTTACCTCTGCTCCTTCGTTCGACGTAACAATGTCGATCTTAACATCCCCGAGAGGCAGCGTGTGGCAAAGTGGAATCAAGTGCGCTGTCTGTTTTGCAGCCTGAATACCAGCAATCCGCGCAGTCGCGAAGACGTTCCCCTTTGCGATTTGATCCTTTGCAATCAGCTCAAGTGTTGTTCGCTTAAGCTGAATCTTTCCAAAGGCAACCGCTCTTCTCTTACTCATCGGCTTGGCCGATACATCGACCATTTGGGCGCGGCCATCCGCATCGACGTGCGTGAATCGTTTCATTGTCGCCATCCTTTGTCCTTCTGAGCGAAGCGAAGAATCTCTGATCATTTTCTTCGCCAGATCAGGGAATAATTCAGAGATGTTTCGCTTTGCTCAACATGACGGGTAAAGGCATTCCATCGCTAGCGTCAGCCGCCGATGGCGATCATCCTACGATTTGGCTGATAGTTATTCCGAAAGTCGTGCTGCTCAGGTTTTCGATCGACAACATCCAAAAAGAATCGCTTTAGCTCTGCGTCACTGGCACCGGCCCGAAGCGGTTTCATGATATCGAATTCCAGATAGCTGCCGAGGCAGGGACGCAATTTGCCGTCGCACGTGAGACGAAGCTTGTTGCAGTTCTCACAGAAATGGAGGTTGGTCATTGCTCCGATGAAGCCGATTCGCTGTTGACGCCCCGGGATTAGGTAATACGCGGCCGGGCCGTTTGTTCGAAACTCAGCTTCAGGAATCAAAGAGCCGTAACGCGATTCGATTATCCTCTTCGCCTCACGCACCGGCATGAAGTTGTTATCGTCGAGCACCTCGGTTGTGCTTACGGGCATCATCTCGATAAAACGAAGAATCAAATCGCGCTGTGCTGCGAATTGTATCAGCGGAATTAGCTGATCCTCGTTTCGGCCGCGCATCAGGACGGTGTTCAGTTTGATCTGCCCGAAGCCTGCAGCGATAGCCGCGTCGATTCCACGGAGAACCTGCTCATGGAAATCGCGGCCGGTAATCTGCGAATAAACCTCCCGATCTAACGTATCGAGTGAGATGTTAACCGATCCCACGCCGGCTGCGCGTAAAGCGCTGGCCATTCGTTTTTCGGGAGCGACTTCACGCGCAAGCAACGTCCCGTTCGTAGAAAGACCGATGCTTTTAATGCCAGGGATTTCAGGGATTCGCCTGATGAAGTTCACGACGTCACGGCGCGTCAGCGGCTCGCCGCCGGTAATGCGCACTTTCGAAACGCCCAATTCGGCAGCAATCCGAATAAGACGCAGCGTTTCTTCAAAAGTCAGGATTTCCTGACGCGGCAACCACTCCTGTAATTCCTGCGGCATGCAGTACGTGCAACGCTCATTGCAACGATCGGTGATCGAGACGCGCAGATAAGAAATGCGATGGCCGTAGCGATCTTGCATGCAATCGAACGTTACCGGCAGGTTGCGTTGAATCAAGAAACCGCGTAATTGACTCGGAAGGGGACGCGCGCGTATGATCGCTTGCATGAAGCGTCAATCCTTCTCGGGGGCGCTCACGCTTGGGATTGCCGCAGGCGCATTGGTTCTCACCAGTTGTTCAACCATCGAGAGCCGAATTTCTGAACATCCCGAAATTTATCGAAACCTTTCTTCGCGGGACCAGTCGCTGGTAAACCAGGGACACATTCGTGCAGGTATGTCAGCGAACGCAGTATGGCTGGCTTGGGGTTCGCCCGATTCCAAGGTTATAGGCAACATGCATGGCCGTTCTACTGAGACGTGGATCTACGTGTATTACGCAACTTATCCTTACTACTATCCTTACTATGGTCCCTACGTTCCCGGCTTTGGCTTTTTTGGCGATCCTTTCTACGATCCATTCTATTATTCACTGATCCCGCCGAGCATCCCCTATCCGAATAAGGTGGTTACTTTCTCCAATGGCAGGGTTGTGTCGTTTCAATACCTGGTGGGGTCATGATGCTGATCAACAATTTCCTTCGCGTTCTAGCACCAAACGAACCACCTTAGCGACGCACCTCTAATTAATGGCTCACCGGTGTTTTCGAAATTTCATCAACGCTCTTGAACAAGCGGGCGAACTGAAACGCCGGATATTCGGAGTAGCAGCCGTCGCGTTGCTTTTCGCCAGTTGTGGAACGCCCGGAACGCGCATCTCGCAACATCCGGACATTTATCAACATCTCTCTTCGCGGGACCAGGCGCTGGTGAGCCAAGGACAGATTCGCCTCGGTATGACCATGGACGCGGTATGGCTGGCCTGGGGCACACCAGAGCAAAAAATCCCGGGCTACGGGCGTGGTCGTCCCACCGAGACGTGGGTCTATTTGCGTTACGAAACACCTCCTAGCTACGGCGGGCCGTACTATTACGGGCCATTCGACTGGTCATACATCCCCCCAAAGTTTCCCTACCCGTCCAAAGGAGTCACTTTCGCTAACGGCAGAGTTGTTTACTTTCGCCATTTACCTGCGCCGCCGCCGCTATAAGCCGGCAAACAATTTCGTTCGCATTCCGTGGCCAAACGAATGAATTTAGCGGCACGTCTTCGCAATGGCTTACAGCTCATTCCGTAATTTCCTCGATGCTCTTGAAAAAGCGGGCGAGCTGAAACGTTTCGCCATTCCTGTCGATACCGATCTGCTCATCGCAGAATGGGCTGATCGCGAAATGAAATCGTCTGGCGGTGGAAAGGCTCTTCTGTTCGAACAGCCTGTCACCAATGGAAAAAAATCAAATTTTCCCGTTGCAATTAACACGATGGGATCGCGCCGCCGAATGGCAATGGCGTTACAGGTCGCGGACATCCAAGATGTCGCCCGGGAAATTCAACTCATTCTAAAAGCAAAACCGCCGACCGATCTTCGCGAAGGCTGGAATTTGCTCAAACAGGGAATTCATCTGCTACACGCGCGTCCAAAATCCGTGCGCGATGCGCCATGCCAGGAAATCGTGCATCGCATTGAAAATGGCGACCACTTTTCGCTGGACAATCTGCCGATCCTCAAATGCTGGCCCAAAGACGGCGGCCGTTTCATCACGCTGGCCAATGTGCACACACGCGATCCCGAAACCGGGGCCCGCAACGTCGGCCTCTACCGGATGCAAATTTACGACAAATGCACGACCGGAATGCACTGGCAGCTTCACAAGGTCGGTGCGCGACACGGCAAGCGATATTACGAGCGCGGCGAACGGATGCCGGTCGCAGTTACGCTGGGTGGCGATCCCGTATATACCTTCGCGGCAACTGCCCCGCTGCCAGACGGATTGGACGAGCTCCTATTCGCCGGTTTTCTGCGAAGAAAATCAATCGAGCTTGTTCGCTGCAAGACAATCGATCTCGAGGTGCCCGCGGACGTCGACTTTGTCCTTGAAGGATATGTCCAGCCCGGCGAGATGCGCCCGGAGGGACCGTTCGGCGATCACACTGGTTATTACACTGCCATCGAGGATTACCCCGTGTTCCATTTAACGGCAATCACGCACCGACGTGACGCTGTTTATCCAACAACAATCGTCGGTATCCCGCCGATGGAAGACTATTACATCGGCGATGCGTGCGTGCGCATTTTTCTGCCGGTTTTCAAAATGAATTTTCCCGAAATCGTGGATATGACGCTGCCGCCCGAGGGGGTCTTTCATAATCTGGTCTTCGTCAGCATCCGGAAACAGTATCCTTACCAAGCCTTCAAGGTAATGCACGGCCTATGGGGGATGGGCCAGATGATGTTCAGCAAATATATCGTGGCCGTGGATGAAGATTGCGATGTGCACAATACGAGCGAAGTGCTCTTCCGATTGTGCGCGAACACCGATCCGGCGCGGGACACAACCATCATCAAGAATCCAAGCGATTCGCTCGACCACGCGCCCAGTGAACAGAACATCGGCTCACATATGGGGTTTGACGCGACCCGCAAATTGCCCGGTGAAAATTACCATCGCCGGTGGCCGGAATTGTTGAAGATGACTGATGAAGCGCGGGCCCTGGTAGATGCACTCCAAGCGCAAACGCACTGATCGCAACTTCCCGCATTTCACGCATGTTGTAGTCACGGCCCTGCGGACCGTCCAATAATTTGGAATCGCGAAGATGAGACCGACCACAGGCCGGTGACCACAGCGTCATTCTCTGCTCACGGCTTACGGAAAAGCCGGCCAGTATCTACGTCGCGTGTAAGCCCACCGGGTGGAACTCCTCGAAGGTTATAGACGCGTCGCGTATAAGGACTGTAATAGAAACCGGGCGTCCCAGCCCAGCGCGCATATGGAAAGCCACCCGGCGGAGGCGGACCATAACGCGCAGCCTGGTTCTCCTGAATCATTGCGCCGGTTAAGGCGCCGGCCGCCGCTCCTGCGGCAGCGCCGATTGATGCAGCGCGAACATGGCCCGTCGCCGCGCCGCCGATGATCGCCCCGGTAGCAGCGCCCCATGCTGCGCCCTGACCGACCGGGGTGTCGCACGAAGTCAGAATGCAAGAACTCAGAATAATGCCCGACGTAATTACGAAAACTTCCCTTTTCATGACGCAGACCCTATTTGCGGCATTAAACCACACACCGCAGCAGATGTTGCGGGTGTGATCCCCAAGCGAGATCTCTGTCGGCGACGGCGGTGCTACTACGGCCTTACAAACACTTTCTTTGCACGTATGTCGAGCACTAGTCCGCCATGCGCAATCTTTGCGCAGTCGTACTTCTGATACGGCGGATACGGGCTTGAAACGAGTCCGGAAGCATCATGCGCATCTCGGGTCCCAGGCGGATAGTTGCCCCCATGTGGCGGCGGATATTTTTTCTCAGCGTCCGCTTTCGTAATCGCTGTTGCTTCCATGACGGCATGGGTCGTCCGCGTGTCAATGCCTTGCGCATAAAGAGTCGCGGCTAGTACAAAGAGTCCAGCTACAACGGCTGAGATAACTTTCAGAGAATTTGATTTCATATTTAGTTAGTTAGGTTTCGCAATGGGGAAGTCAGACGGACGTTCGCAACGGCGAATTCAAAAAAGCTTTGAAAAGTTGCGCGGCGATCCGACCTGCCTTCTCCATCTTGCTTAGCTTATAATCTTTTTCAAAGACCCGAAACTTGTCCAGCTCAATTCGCCGGAGCAAACCGCGGTAAACCGAGCTCATGATTTCCGCCGGTGTCATGGATCTCCGGTCTTCATCTGGCAAAGCGGCGGCTGCATCAGCGAAAAACTGGTGCGCCCGCAGCGCCTGGAACTCCATTAGTTGAACAAAGCGCTCGTTGTAATGCCGCTGCATTAGTTCGGTCTCAGAGTAATGGAATCGCGCTAGATCTTCCTGCGGAAGATAGATCCGGCCATTCTGCACGTCCTTCCCGACGTCACGGATGATGTTCGTCATTTGTAAAGCCAGCCCCAGCTCGATTGCGTATTGTTTACAGCGCTGGTTCCGATAGCCAAAAATCTCGATGCTTACCAGCCCGACGGCGCTGGCGACTCGATAACAATAAATCCGGAGCTCGTCGAAGGTCGGATATCGCAGAGTGCTGAGGTCCATTTCTACGCCGGCAATGATTTCCTCCAGCATGTCGATCGGCAACGAGTATTTGGCGATCAACTGTCTTACGTCGCGAGCAAGAAGGGGTTCATCCTGCGCTGCGGCGCGAAGTATCTGGCGCCATTTCGCGAGACGAACTCGCTTCTCTATCACGTTTAGCTCTGAGGAATCAGCTATATCGTCGATGACCCGGCAGAACGCGTAGAGAACGGTGATATCGTCCTTCCGCTCGCGCCCTAACGAAACGAATGCGAGCGCGAGATTCGATTTGCTCTGGCGCGTAATCTTCGCCGCGTTCACGGTTGCCCCTTCTGAAGGGTGGTTTCCTAATACTGAATCCATTTCTCGTCGCTAATGCGACCGCTTTCGCACTGACGAAATAAACAAACCCATGAAGCTAAGAGCCAGCCGGTAATTACTCCCCGAAGAAAAGCGAAACTCAATTTCCAAAGAAACAGTGCGCCTAATCGATCAGCAATTGCGCCGCGCATTATGGCGTCGCAAACCATGATGCCAAAAAAATGGATGCCACAGATAATCAAAAACCACCCAAGGCGAGCCGCATTTTTGCGGATAAACAGGCCGTGGGCCTGCATTGCTTTGATGAGCGTCTCATTATGGAGAGCCAGGGAGATTTGAACCGAGCAAAAGGCGATAATCAAAATGCTCATCAGAACCCTCGCAATTGGCAGATAATCGAGCACGCCGGGAATGTTCGTGAAATAGGCAAGCAGCAGAGGCAACCGGACAATCAGCATGCTGACAGCAACGACAATTCCAGCCCATTCCAGGACATAACTGAAACGGCGCATGGCGAAGCGAAAGAGTTCTCCTTCTTCGAAGCTCACGCCCTTTATCCAAGCCAGGCAGACGGTAATGAGGTATACCTGGATGTAGACTCCCAGAAGGTATTCAAAAATGAACGCGGTCGCGTCGACCGTGGCCGAAATTCGCAGAAGTCCGGCCGCCGAGACCAAACCACTCCACTCTGGCAATCGCCAAAACACAATAGGCTTGAGGAGCGACGCCAGCGCGCTCAGCAACAGAATCAAATAGGTGAGATGACCCCAGAAACGATAGCGCTTCCACAATGCTCGAAGCAATGCGCCATGTAGTCCACGCCAGTTAAACAACATGAACACGGCAGCCACGACAGAGAGCGGATAAGTCGTCGTGGCGTTATCAAAAATGCCTGCCACTCCCTCCAAGGCTGGCAACGGCGTCTCGCGCCATATGTCAACGAATCGCGGCCAGTACCAGTGCGGCAACGAGATAATCTGATTTACATCGACATCGGCCCAATGTCGGATCGGAGTGAAGGTGACAAACTGAAAAAGAAAATAGCCAAACCCAAGGAACGAAAAGGTAATCCAGATGCGTTTATAGCGTCCGATGCAACGAAAGCCGTCCCCCAGCGCATGCCGCACCGGACTGAAGATCATC
>JBKPGQ010000306.1:0-5463 GCA_046729455.1 Verrucomicrobiota bacterium | reverse complement strand
GACGGGCTTGAGTTTGTGCTCCAGCGCCTTGCGCAAAACAAAGCGCGTCTGCGCCTGCGGCCCGTCATGGGCATCGACGACTAACAAGACGCCATCGACCATTTTCATGATCCGCTCGACTTCGCCGCCGAAATCGGCGTGGCCCGGTGTATCAACGATGTTGATCCGATAGCCGTTCCAGTGAAAAGCCGCATTCTTTGCGCGAATTGTAATTCCTTTTTCGCGCTCCAGATCCATCGAATCCATCACGCGTTCCTGGATTTTTTGATTGGAACGGAAAGTGCCGGATTGCCGCAGCAATTGATCCACGAGCGTCGTTTTGCCGTGATCAACGTGAGCAATGATGGCGATATTACGGATTTTATCCATGAAAGGGAGTCTCTCCCGAGCGGAAGAGCCGCGAAACTTACAAGGAACAACGGCCGAGTCAATCATCGGCGCGCCAATACACTGGAGATCGATCTGCGGTGTCCTGGCACGCGGCGAAACGCTCGTCCGCCATAGGATCTCCCGTTAAGAAACGATTTCCAGAGCGCTCCCCTGTGGGGCAGCGTCGATCCATTTGCCATGCTCGCGGATCAAATCCTTCAGTCGGTCTGTGGCTTCCGCTTCGGATACGATGAATTTCACCGAGGGAAGAAACAATCGCCGTCGAGTGAGAATTTGGGATCGCCCGGGAACGGACGATCCCAAACATCTTTTCGTAAAGATAGGCGTTGTGTCGCGAATAAGTGCCTACTCGCAGCCGGGTAATTTGAAACTGCCAATGCGCGTTTGCCAGCCTGCCGGGGACGACATTTGGCCCTCCAGCGTGTAGTACTCGTTAACGTACCAGAACGTGCAGTCATCAGTAGGATCGACTGTCATATCGGTATAATCGCCCCACCGCGAGTTGGTCGTCGTCTGCACCCCCGTGCCGTCGATGATCGTTTCTTCGCCGAGGGTCATCTCGCCGAGTGGGTCGCCAGCAAGCCGGCCGGTGTAGCGGATGCCTGGGAACACGTCCACCCCGTTCACCACGCTGTAGCCCACGGCCATGTTGCCTTGTTTGTCCATGGCGACGCTGCCCATCCAACGGTGCACTCCGTCACCGGGTGCAAACGTTCCCTGCTGGAAGACCGAGTAGCTGCCGCCCGCCCGCCGGATCTCGTACCAGCGCGCGCCAGCGATGCCGGGGAGCGCCTCGACTGACTGGTTGGTCACCAGCGATTCGTACGTGCCAAAGTTGCGATAGGCTAGGCGGAAGGTCGGCCGCTGGCGGTAAGAGAGGATGTCCAGGTACTGTTCGGGATTCGTGATGCCCGGCTGCGGCAGGCAATCGCGGCTGGTCGGAGCACAAGGGAAGATCGAGTCAAAGCTGGCAACAGGAAGTTGCGTCTTGAGGACGATGGATGCCTCAGGATTGGCATTCCAGTGGACGCTGAGTTCCCAGATGTTGAGTGCGTCGAATGTCGCCCCATAAGAGGCGTTATCGTCCTGCGTACCGACAATTGGAGCTGGAGTGTCCTCTGTGGGCTGGCTTGTGCCGTCAATGTCTGCTGGGAGCAGGCCATCGCCGATCAGGGAAAGCGGCACCACCGCCGAATCGAGGAAGAAGTGCACCATGCGCGCGTTGGGATCTCCTGCGACCATGCTTTCTTTTTCAAGCGCGTAAACGCTAATGCCATATGCATTCTTACGTCCGAAATCGCGCGACGTGAGCAGATACGAGTTGCCCCAAACTCCGTACTTTGGGTAGTCGGGGAAAAACGGCTCGGATTTACTACCGCGCCGGTCAGGAGCGCCGGAGGTGATGAACGCGTAGCGGAAGTACGCGCCGGTGGGATCTCCGGTCTGCGAGATCGCGACGCAGTTATAGAAAGGTTTATTGTTGAAATTGCCAGATGGATTGAATCCGCGAGTGGTGAACTGCGAGAGGAGCCACCGATCCGTGAATTGGTCATAAAGCACAATTGGGTCGCCGGAGGGGTCCGTGCAATCCTCAATCGGGAACCCGGCCCAGAGCGAACCGGTGTCTACCGGACCCAGCAACAAGTTGCCGGCCCTGTCATAAACGCCAAAGACAAGGTTGATCATCTCGACATAGTGGTTAGGGCCGACTTCTCCGTTCGGATCTGGCGGGTTCACGCGGAAGCCGAAGACGTCGAAGTTATCTTGATTTGACAAGCCTTCGAAGGTCAGCAGCGGAGCTGGTATCGCCGGCGCGGGGTTGAGCAGCTGTAGTGCCCCTTCAGCAGTGTGGCCCTTGACCGCGTGGGCCCGTGGACCTTCTGATCCTGCTCGTTCCGGCCGCATTTCCAATATTGTGTCGGGCGAATAAGTGCGCGGTCTTGCAATCCGAGGCAAATCTCGGACAGCAGGCGATACATCGAAAGCCACGGCTTTCGAGAATTTTGGAGTGAGAGGCTGCGGTCGCGCAGTCCGCTGAGCTGTAGCGGGCGGCGATGCTGATAGGAACAGCAATGCTGCCGCGGCCAAGAGAAAGAGGACCACAGCTAGAATACGTACATTTGTAAAACCACAATTTTTACTGATTCGATGGAGAGTTTTCATATGTTTTTAGCTGAAGTTGAAGTTGGAGTTTTTATTCCCTACACGTTCCCGACGGACGAGTTTGTTATCGTCACGAAAGAGAGGTCAAGCTTTTTTACGTTAAATTTTCGTAACATGGAGACTGTTCCTGGTCCAGGTGCGAGAGCGATGCTCTTGAGGCACAGGAATCGAACCCGAACGCTTTCGGGATTGATAATCTATGATTCGCTATGAAGCGGGTTCGAGCGCGGCTGTCCGGCGTGCAGGCTCGACCCATTTGCCATGTTCACGGATCAAATCTTTGAGTCGATCCACTGCTTCTGCCTCGGGAATATTGAACTTCACCGCCGTTTTGCCGACGTAAAGGTTCACCTTACCCGGTGCGCCGCCAACGTAACCGAAATCGGCGTCAGCCATTTCGCCTGGCCCGTTTACGATGCAACCCATGATCGCGATCTTCGCGCCTTTGAGATGCGAAGTCGCCTCTTTGATCTTTGCCGTCGTTGTTTGCAAGTTGAATAAGGTTCGTCCACAAGAAGGGCAGGCGACATAGTCGGTTTTGAAAATCCGTGATCCAGCTGCTTGAAGGATGTTGTAACTCAAGCGCAAAGCCTGGCCGGGTGCCTCCTCGCCCTGCACCAAAATCGCGTCACCGATCCCGTCGCATAACAGCGAGCCGATGGTTGTCGATGAGACCAAAAGCGTTTGAAGAAAATCCGTTCCTTCATCCTTCTTATTTCTTAATTCATCCTTGAGTAGGATCGGATGCCGAGCGTGCAATTTGGCCGCCAACAAGCGAAAAGCCGGAATCACCGCGAGACCGACATCGTCTCTCACGGTGACCAATTGCGGAGTTCGTTCAGCATTTAGTTTCGCAATCGCACCTTCATCACGCGGATCAACTTCCTGGATGCGCGCGTTTTCATAGGCGATCTCCGGTTTGTAATCGCCCATCCTGTCGATTTTGTGCGCGATCTTGTCAAAGTTTGCTCGCCTAACGACTACGCGAATCAATTCTGCGTCACCGAGATTAACTTGTTGGCCGGGATCGCCGATCCCGGCTACAGTGATCGTGTCCGTTGCACGTCGTTGGTAGGAATACGGATCGAAGGAGAGTTGAGAGTTGAGAGTTGAGAGTTGAGAGTCGGACGTTCGATTGATGTTCTCGATCAGCGCTCTTGCCACCGGAATCTCATGCGGGCTGTCCTCGGTAAGCGACACCCGAATCGTGTCCCCGATCCCGTCAGCGAGCAGTGAGCCAATGCCGATCGCGCTTTTGATCCGCGCGTCTTCGCCTTCGCCCGCCTCAGTGACACCAAGATGCAGCGGATAATTCCAATCCGGACCAAGTTCGTTTAATCGCGCGACGAGCAGCCGATACGCCGCGATCATGATCTTCGGATTGCTCGCTTTCATCGAGAAAATGAAATCGTGATAGTCGAGGTCGCGTGCGATTCGTGCGAATTCGAGCGCGCTTTCAACCATGCCAAGCGGCGTGTCGCCGTAGCGATTCAGGATGCGATCGGAAAGCGAGCCGTGGTTTGTGCCAATGCGCATGGCGATGCCGCGCTTCTTGCACAGATCGACCAGCGGTGAAAACCGCCCGCGAATCCGATTCAGCTCGCCGGCGTACTGTTCGTCGGTGTATTCGCGGATGACGAATTTCTTCGAATCCGCGTAATTGCCCGGGTTGATTCGCACTTTGTCGACCCATTTAGCGGCTTCAATCGCCGCTTCCGGCTTGAAATGGATGTCTGCGACGATTGGCACGTTGCAACCGCGCTCCCGTAAACCCTTCACGATGTGCTCAAGATTCCGCGCATCCTTCACCGTGGGCGCAGTGATGCGGACGATTTCGCAGCCTACATTGGCCAGTTCGATCGTCTGTTGAATCGAAGCGTCCGTATCCATCGTATCGCAGGTGATCATCGATTGGACGCGAATCGGATTCTCACCGCCGACGCCGACGTGACCAACCTTCACCTCGCGCGTTTTGCGACGGTGATAAACGGATGGATTTTCGCAGTATGACAACTCACGCATGGTAGGGTCGTTCAATGTAACGCAAGCGCCACGTCGATGACCGCGGCTTCGTCGTCACGGTAGGATTTTACGGCTTTACACGGCGCTGCGCAACGCAAGCCGGCTACGGAGCTTGCGTATCTTTCGCGGCCGAGTGCGCTTCGAGTTGATCGAGTTTTTTGCGGACAAAGGGCAAATCCTGCACATCGAAAAAGGTGATGTAGAGCATGTAACCAATGATCACTACCGCGCAGCTTGTCTGCACGACTTCCAGGACACGCATGTTTACCGGTTTGCGGCGGATCGATTCGATGATCGCCAGCACAATGTGACCGCCATCGAGAACTGGAATCGGCAGCATGTTCAAAATCGCCAGATTTACATTCAGAATCACGCTAAACCACAGCGCGAGCTGCCAACCGCGTTCGCTTTGGAAAAGGAGATAGTAAATCCGACCGATCCCGACGGGACCGCTTAAGTGCTGCAACTTTACGTCCGACTTCGGCGAGGCGACTGCGCCAATTGTCTTTAAGGTGCTCGTCACGCTATTGTAAACCTGTTCTATCGGACTGGGATGCTGGATCGACACGATTCCCGTCGTATCCCATTGAATTCCAATTCGCGGTTTCTGTTCGCCGTTCGTAGGCAGAAGGGCTGGTTTTACCGGGACGTTAAATCGATCGCCACCGCGCTCCACGTGAAGAACAAGCTCGTTGTTAGGATGCTTGCTAATGTATTCCAGCAGCGCGATCGGATTGTAGATAGGCATTTGATCAAACCCGCGAATGATGTCTCCTGAACGCAGCCCGGCTCTGGCGGCAGGCGTGTTTGGTTCCACTTTGTCGATGATTGGCGTCTCTGCCGGATAGATGAGCAATTGGCGTACACTTTGTCTGCGCCATCCGCGCG
>JBKPGQ010000305.1:0-2717 GCA_046729455.1 Verrucomicrobiota bacterium | reverse complement strand
CATTTGAAAGTCGGCGGCGCGATTTTCAACACGCAACTGCCGATGTCCGAGCGCGCGAAAGCGGTTTTTAGTTCTGGAAAATTTTATGCCGGCTGGTATCCGCGCCAGTGGTTACTGAACGGCGCGGGTAAGATCGAGAATTTGCACGCGACATTGCAAGGGCATGTCGATTACGCCGCGCGTACAAGCAAACGACTCGCGCGAGGTCTCTTTCATGCCATGGCCCGGTTTGGTCCGAAGCTGGACCGGGAGCAACTACTGCTTTCCAGGTTTGTCGGGATCGCGACCGAATTATTCGCGATCAGCGCGACCTGCTCTTACGCGCAATGGTTGCTTGGCCAGGCAAAACCTGCGGATGAAATTCTCGCCGTTGCGGATTATTTCTGCCGCTCTGCCCAGATGAGAATCGATCATCATTTCGCGGGCACAACGCGTAATGTGGACAAGCGCGGTTACGCTCTGGTCCAACATTTATTGGCCGGAAAACACGAGCTCCTGCGCGACGGGATTGTGTAGGTAGGAATCCCGCGGTGGCGAGAGGCCGTTCGCTAGAATTTTCCGTTTGACACTTTTTCGGCGCGCCCAGCGGGTCCGAGCCGGACTGGCCTAGCGCCCTACCATTGACCGCATTCGCGCCACAGATTACGATCAACAATGAGTATCCCGTCCGTGCTCACAGAGGCTGCTTCATCTCGAAGCCGCACCGCGAAGAGCGAGAAACAAAAAGCAATAGCGCCGTCGAAAGTTCTCCAAACCATCGAGGAACATGTCCTGTTGGATGGTTTCAAGGTCGTCGTTGATCTCGACAAGAGTCGCGGCTCTTATTTATACAACGCCGTCTCTGCAAAACGGCTCATCGATCTCTACGGATTTTTCGGGTCGATGCCGATCGGATTCAATCATCCACACTTTGATGATCCCGCAGTGCAGCGCGATCTCGTTCGTGCTGCAAAAGTCAAAATCGCCAACTCGGACGTCTACTCGGAGGGCTATGCGGAATTTGTCGAGACTTTTGAGCGCGTCGTCGGTTTGCCGCCGTTAGAACGTTATCTTTTCATCGAGGGCGGCGCGATGGCGGTCGAGAATTGTTTGAAAGCGGCGATGGATTGGAAGGTGCGCAAGAACATGGCCGCGGGTAAAGGTGAACGCGGCACGCAGGTTTTACATTTCCGCCGCGCGTTTCACGGGCGCAGCGGTTACACGATGAGCCTCACGAACACCGATCCGCGCAAGACGGATTTGTTTGCCAAATTCGATTGGCCGCGCGTTTCGTGTCCGCACATCGATTTTTCGCTGCCGGAATCGAAGCGCGAGGCGGATGTGATTAAGCGGGAACAAAAGGCCGAGTGCGAGATCCGGGACTTCATCGACCAACGCAGAATCGACATCTGCGCAATCATCATTGAGCCGATCCAAGGCGAGGGCGGTGACAATCATTTCCGTGGCGAATGGCTGCAGAAGTTGCGAAAGATTTGCGACGAAAATGACATCCTTCTCATCTTCGACGAGGTGCAGTGCGGCATGGGTGCGACGGGTCGTAACTGGTGCTGCGAACATTTCAATGTGGTGCCTGATCTACTGGCATTTGGGAAGAAAGCGCAGGTGTGCGGCGTGACGGCCGGCCCGCGCATCGATGAAGTAAAAGACAATGCGTTTCGCCTATCCAGCCGACTTAACTCGACTTGGGGCGGCAATTTCACCGACATGGTGCGCTCGACACATTTTTTGCGGATCATCGAAGAGGAACATCTGGTGGAGAACGCCGGGAAAGTAGGCGCTTACTTCCTGGATCAACTGCGCGATCTGCAACGAGAAGAGCCGAGGATTTCTGCCGCGCGTGGCCGGGGAGTATTTCTCGCTTTCGATCTGCCGGACGCAAAAACGCGCGAGCAATTTTGGAAAGGCTTTTTCGATCTCGGCGTTCTGACGCTCCGGTCGGGCGAGAATTCAATTCGGTTTCGCCCGCCGCTCGACATCACGGCGGAGGTAATCGATGAAGCGATGGATGCAATGCGGAAATATTGTCGGGTACGAAAATGATTTTGGTAGGGCGCGACGGCCGGGCGCGCCGATGATTGCGGACGCCCTCCCGCAACCGCGGGATCCCTACCATTTGGATTATGCAACCTGTATTAGAAAAACTCGGCCTTACTGACGTAAACGATGGCGTTTTCGACGGCGAATGGCGCGGCGGCGGAGGAAAGATCGACAAGATTTCGCCGATTGATGGGCGCCGAGTTGCCAGCGTGCGCACGGCATCGGAAGACGATTACAACAAAGCTGTTGAGCGTGCGGAGCAGGCGTTTTCGAAGTGGCGTATTACGCCCAGCCCTGTGCGGGGCGAAACTGTTCGGCGTCTGGGCAACGCGCTGCGCGAACTGAAGCACGAGCTCGGTCAGCTCGTCACTCTCGAGACCGGAAAAATCATCGCCGAAGGGGAAGGCGAAGTGCAGGAAATGATCGACATCTGCGACTTCGCGGTCGGCCAGTCGCGCATGCTCTACGGCCTGACAATTCAATCGGAACGCGCGAGTCACCGACTGATGGAGCAATGGCATCCTCTCGGCGTCATCGCAGTGATTACCGCTTTTAATTTCCCAGTCGCGGTTTGGTCATGGAACGCTGCGCTGGCCGCAGTCTGTGGTGACGCAACGGTCTGGAAACCTTCCGAAAAAACGCCACTGACGGCAATTGCCGTGACCAAGATTTGCGAGCGC
>JBKPGQ010000304.1:0-1784 GCA_046729455.1 Verrucomicrobiota bacterium | reverse complement strand
TCGAGAGTATTCCACGTCGCTCAAGGACATGATGAGCCTGGAGGACTGTCTCGGGGCGGCAAAGGAATGCAACGCGCCGATGGTTTCCATCTGCGGAGGCGAACCGCTTATCTATCCGCACATCGAGGCGCTGGTGGAAGGACTGCTCGCGCAGAAGCGGATCGTTTACATCTGCACGAACGCCATGTTCATGCGCAAAAAGATGCGTGAGTGGATGGCCTCGCAGTTGGCGATCCGGCCGGAATTTGTCGAAGAAAAAATCACTGCGTTGCTCGGTGCGGGACTGCTGAGCGAGAAAGATGCGGGCGAAATTCGCAAGGGGCCAAAGGACCCGGCAAAGCCAATTATTGGTCCGACCAAATGGATGTACTGGAACGTGCATCTCGATGGCTTGGAGCGAACACACGATCTGATCGTGGAACGCGAAGGCGTCTTCAAGGAATGCATTCTGGCAATCAAAATGGCCAAGCTGCTCGGCTATCAAGTGGCGACGAACGCAACGATCTACAAGGAAACCGATATGCAAGAGATCGAGCAGATGTTCGATTATCTTTCCGATCTTGGCGTGGATGGTCACACCATTACTCCCGGATACGATTATGACGCCGCCAAGCGAGACATGATCAAGCGGCTCAATTTGCGCCCGGAAAATTTCTTTCTTACCCGCGCAATGACGATCGAGAAGTTCCAAAAAGTCGAGACGTGGATGAGTCGTTATACGTTTTTGGGGACGCCGATCTATTTCGAGTTTCTTGCCGGTAAGCGCGATCTGACCTGTTCGGCATGGGCGATTCCAACGCGGAATATTCGCGGCTGGAAAGGCCCGTGCTATTTAATGACCGACGGGCACTACTCGAGCTATGCGGAGTTGCTCGAAAAGACTGCATGGGAGCGGTATGGAGTCGTAAACGGGGTCGCTCGCGATAGCCGATGCGAAAATTGCATGGTGCATTGCGGTTACGAGCCGACAGCGACTTTGGGACTGCAAGCGCAACGAGGAGACACGTGGAAAACGATCAAGTTCAATTTTGGCTCGAAACCGAAACCCCGTGGACGTGGTAGCGAAGTGCTCGCCTTCAATGGCGTGAGCTCCGGTAACGGGCACCTGACGGGAAAACGCGCAGAAGTTGCAGCGCAGGCTTCGTAAAGATTGGATCTGCATGCCGGAATTTTCGAAGAAGCTCATTGTGTTGCCGAGCGCGCGACCAGAAATATCGGAATATTATTCGGCGAATGACGAAGAAATCGCGCGCGCGATCGCGCGCGCGCAAGAGAACCTGTTGCGCCAGCAAAAGCCAGATGGCCATTGGTGCGGGGAGCTGATCGTCGATAGCACGCTCTGCTCGGATTATATCCTTTTCATGCATTGGTGCGGCGAAGTGGACGCGCAATTGCAGCGGCGCTGCGTGCGTCACATCCTCAAACGCCAGCTGGCAGACGGAGGATGGAACATTTATCATGGTGGCCCGAGCGAGATTAATGCGTCGGCCAAAGCGTATTTTGCGCTGAAGCTTGCCGGCTGTTCGGTGGACGCGCCATTTATGCATGAGGCGCGTGCGACCATCATGCGGCTCGGCGGTATTCCGCAGATGAACACATTTAGCAAGCTTTACCTTGCTTTGCTGGGCCAGTTTCCCTGGAAGTATCTACCGGCGATCCCGGTGGAAATGGTTCTCCTGCCAAAGTGGGCGCCGTTTCACATTTACAAAATGTCGTCGTGGAGCCGGGCCATGCTTATGCCGCTGGCGATTATTAACCATTTTAAACCGACTCGCATTTTGCCT
>JBKPGQ010000303.1:0-4374 GCA_046729455.1 Verrucomicrobiota bacterium | reverse complement strand
AAACCGGCGGAAATGGACTAACACGTGGAACTCCGACAACACGACCCCAAGTTCATAATTCATCACGCCGCGACTTATGCCGTTCGAGTCATCGAGACCGAAGTCCAGCGGTCCAGTGGAAATCTTATAGCCACGCCACATCACTGGGAGCCCGGCCGGTACATGTACGTCCAAGTTTGTAATTCGGAATTCGACCACGTCTAATCATAAAAGGCGCTCTCGCGTTGGCGCCAGATCGGAATGGTAACAACTGGGTTACCTTTTCAACTGTCATAATGACCATAACGGTGCGTCTTGATTGCCGCGTTTCGCGCAGCGAAGCAGCTACCGACAGAAGCGCTTGAGCTTCGCTCTCGAAATCGTAGTTTCAGATTCCCAAGGCCGGCGTGGCGGAATTGGCAGACGCGCTGGACTCAAAATCCAGTGGCCGCAAGGTCGTGTGGGTTCGAGCCCCTCCGCCGGCAGACCCTCGAAAACACGATTTCACGAGCGAAAAAACGAATGCGAGCGGCCGTGTACCTGGCATTTTATGCTTGTATGGCGAAGGGAAGACCAGAATGTACACTCGTGAACGGAAGCCCAGGCAAGCAGCGTGAAGACGAACCGCGTGAGTTTGTAACTACCCGCTGGAGCCTGATTCTTTCGGCCGCCAAATTGGGCGGTGAAGAGCAAAGAGCTCGCGATGCGATGGCCGAGCTTTGCCGAACTTATTGGCGGCCCATTTTCTCGTTTGTGCGGGCACGCGGCTATTCGATTGAGGACGCACAGGACCTCACTCAGGATTTTTTTGTGACCATTCTGAAGGAGAATTGGTTGCACCACGCGGATCGTAACCGCGGGCGGTTCCGCTCGCTCTTGCTGAGGTCGCTCCAAAATTTTCTCATCAACGCTGCGGAGAAAACTCATGCTCACAAACGCGGCGGCGGCGTGGAATTTATTTCCTGGGATGATTGGATGGCGGAAGCGCCGTCGCAATTATCCATCCCGGTTCAAGCACTCGACTCCTTGCCCCCGGAGCGCATCTTCGACCTCACTTGGTCGACGGCGGTTGTGGAACACGCGTTTCAAAGGCTGCGGGAAGAGTGCGAGAGCAAAGGCAAGCTCTGGCTTTTCCAGGCACTCGGCTCCCATCTTACAGACGAACGCGATGAACTGTCATATGCTAACCTATCTGCAGAACTGGGAATGGCAGAAACGGCCGTGAAAAAACAGCTGCACAAGATGCGTCAGCGCTACCGCAGTCTGCTGCGCGATGAAGTCTCGCGAACCGTCGAGGATCCTGCCGACGTGGATGATGAGATCCGTTACCTCTGTGCGTCACTCGCAACAGGAACCAAGTAATTACGATGACAGATTCAGATCCGCTTCCGAGCGCTACCAAAGAGCACCCAAAATGCGAGAAGTGCGGAGCAACCATGCGCCTCGACACCGGAGTTTGCGTGAGCTGTCTGCTGCGCGAGGGATTGGAAACTGGTGGCGACGTATCGAAGGCGGTTTATGAAACCGTACTCGACGAGTTGGATGCGCGCGACAAGCCCTGGCAGCTGGGAAATTACGAAATTCTCGACCAGATCGGTTGCGGCGGCATGGGCGTGATCTATCGCGCCAGGCAACGACATTCCCGGCGCATCGTCGCTGTAAAGCGCGTCCTTAGTTATCGCGCTGATTCACACGGAGCGCTGCAGCGTTTCCGACGAGAAGCACAGGCGGTGGCGAGTCTAGATCACCCGAACATCCTTCCGATTTATGAAGTGAGCGAAAGCGAGGACGGCCTGCCGTTTTTCAGCATGAAACTCGCGGAGAAGGGAAGCTTGCACGAGAACGCGGCTTCTCTTCGCGACGAGCCACGTAAATGTGTGCAACTGATGGCGAAGGTCGCGCGTGCTGTCGAATACGCTCACAGCCGCGGAGTTCTCCATCGCGACCTGAAACCGGGAAACATTCTGCTCAACGATCGAGATGAGCCACTGGTCAGCGATTTCGGTTTGGCGAAGCTCCTGGACGGGAACAACGATCTTACAAGGTCGCTGACTACGTTCGGAACCGCAGGTTACATCGCGCCCGAGCAGGCCGGTGGTGCAGCCGCCGACTTTACCCAGGCGGCGGATGTTTACAGTCTCGGCGCAGTTCTGTTCAACGTACTTGCCGGACGTCCACCATTCCTGGGTTCCAATCCGGTTTCCGTGATTCGCCAAGCGTCTGAAACGCAGGCGCCCAAGCTACGCTCACTGGCACCGTCGGTCGATCGGGATTTGGAGACGATTTGTGCACGCTGTCTCGAACGTGATCCAAAAGCGCGCTATCAGTCCGCCGGAGACCTCGCAGCCGATCTGGAACGCTGGCTCGATGGTCGTCCGATCGTCGCTCGGCCGGTTTCACCTCCAGCGCGGATCTGGCGCTGGTCGCGTCGTAATCCCAAATTGGTTGGAGCAGCGACTGCCGGTCTCCTCTTAGGTGCGGCTGCGGTTTGGTTATTCCGCGGCGAACTCTTCCACGCGTCGCGGTTTAATCCTCCAGACAGGAGTATTGCGGTTCTACCATTTACCGATTCTAGTGAGACGAACGATCAGGGATATTTGTGTGACGGCATAAGCGAGGAGATTCTCAATACGTTGGCGCAGGTTGACGGTTTGCACGTGGCCGGCCGAACTTCGTCATTCTCATTGAAAGGAAAGAACACAAAGGAGGTCGGAGAAAAACTCAACGTTGGAAATGTGCTTGAAGGAAGTTTGCAGCGCCAAGGTAACCGCGTTCGTGTGACAGCCGAACTGATTGACGCGCGAAACGGTTTTCGCGTTTGGGCGGAAACTTATGACCGCGAGTTGGACGCCGCGTTTGCACTCCAAGACGAAATCGCCCGGTCTATCGTTGACGCGCTCAAGATCAGGCTCGCCGTTCGGCTTGCCGCCCACGAACAACTGGGCGATCGCGTACACGACGGTTATCTACAGGGACTTTTCACAGATGTAACTCGTCCGACAGGAATAAACGGTATCGGCATTAGCGTGCCGCTACAGGATCCATTTAATCCATCCACAGTTCCGGATCACACATCTCCGGGAGGTTTCGACCGGCGCCATACGGACACTCGCGCGAACGCCGCGTCCCCAGAGACCGGATCCACTACCAGTGTGCATTATCGCAAATTGGAAGCGGGTGTGCGAACGAACAAAATTACAGCGGACGGGCCAACGTCCATTCAGGGATTTGTCAAAGATGCAAAAGGCGAACCGATTAACGGCGCAGACGTTCGGATCGAATCACGAGGCGGCAAACAGGTGTTCAGCACAGTTAAGACCGACGCTAAGGGGCGCTACATCTCAGGGGGCCTGCAACCTGGCGTTTACCGGGTCACATTGCTTGTGAACGGAGCAACCAAAGTGTCGACCATGAACACGCAGACCAAGGCGAACCAACCGACTCAGCTGAATTTCGATCTCAAGCCAGCGTCCCAAGCAGATAACAATGCAAAGCGCGAAAAACGCATGGTATGGGTGCCAGCTCGCACGGGCAGCCATATCGGCGGTAATTGGGTCGAAGTCGACGATACGGGAAAGGCGCATTCCGGTTTCAATATTCAGAAAGTCACCACTCGTAATTGGTGACTTTGAAAACGGGCTATGACGAAGCGGCGACCAACATCAAACGGTCGCACTTGGGAAGCCGCTTTGAGAAACTACTTCTAATCTGTAGCCACCCCCTATGGGCCGTGTGGCCTCACCGAGGCGCGGCTACAGCAACAGTCCACTCACGGAAACTTCGCTTTTTCCCTCGTTCAGCAAATTATTCGGGAACGTCGCTTCTTTTTATCTGTAGGAATCAGTGAACCATTATGCGTAATACATCTCTGTTTATTAAATCATTGCAGATTGGGTTTGTGGGATTGTTCTTCTGCGTTGCGACTGCCTGGGCTGGAGGATCAGCCATTCAAGGCGTCGTAAAGGATGCAAAAGGGCAAGCGATAAAGGGGGCAGATGTTCAAATCGAGTCGAAAGACGGCCGCCAAAAATTTAATGCCGTTAAGACCGATGCAAAGGGGCGCTACATCTCAGAGGGCCTGCAACCCGGCGTTTACCGGGTGACATTGGTAGTGAATGGCGCAGTCAAGGCATCTATCACCAATACGAAAACCAAGTCGGATCAAACGACGCAGTTGAATTTTGATCTCAAGCCGGTTTCAGCCGCGCAAGCAAACGTACAGCAAAAGAAGGGAAAGCACATAGTCTGGGTTCCGGCGGGCACAGGAACTCATATTGGCGGTCGTTGGGTGGAAGTTCCTGATGGCGCGACCGAGCCAGGCACGCTGAACGTTCAGAGAGCAAATGCGGAACAACTGCAGCGGCAGATGCAGAGCGCGGGCAACCCAAATTCGGG
>JBKPGQ010000302.1:0-2124 GCA_046729455.1 Verrucomicrobiota bacterium | reverse complement strand
CAACGACAGGACAAACATCGCTGGTGCTGGCATCAACATCGCGCAACGGGTGATGGACTGTGGTGATGCCGGTCACATCCTTTTGTCGAAACATTTGGCCGATGACTTAGCGGAGTACCGACACTGGCGGCCTCACCTGCACGACCTAGGCGAATGTGAAGTGAAGTACGGGCTAAGGCTGCACCTGGTTAATCTGTACAAAGACGATCTCGGAAACCCACATCTGCCCGAGAAACTCAAGCGAGGGAGGAGGTGGAAGCAGGCTGCTGTTCCGATTCGACCAATCAGTGCGCCGCGTTGGCTAAAATTTCCGATTGCAGTTGCTTTAGTCGTGGCGGTCTTCGCCTTGGTGGTCAGTTCTTTGATCTTTTTTCATCGAGCATCGCCAGACATGGCGCAGCCACGTGTCCGAGAGAGCGCTGCCACCTCCATTCCGGAAAAAAGCATTGCCGTCCTTCCGTTCGAAAACCGAAGCGAGGAGAAGGCCAACGCCTACTTTGCTGACGGCATCCAAGCCGAGATTCTGACGCGCTTATCGAAGGTCGCTGATCTGAAGGTCATCTCGCGTACATCGACGCAGCATTATAAGAGCGCGCCGGAAAACCTGCCCGACATCGCCAGACAACTTGGCGTCGCACACATTCTGGAAGGAAGCGTGCAGAAGAGCGGCGACGCCGTGCGCGTGAACGTTCAGCTGATTAAGGCAGCCAATGATTCCAATCTTTGGGCCGATACCTTTGATCGCAAACTGACCGACATCTTTGACGTCGAAAGCGAGATCGCCAAAGGAATCGCCGAGTCGTTGCAAGCGAAGCTCACTGGTCGCGAGGAACAAGCCTTGGCCGCTAAACCGACAAACAATCCCGAGGCGTACGATGCCTATCTGCGCGGTCTGGCTTACAGTCTGAAGGGTGGCAACACACCCGCCAACGCCATTAGCGCACAGAAATATCTCAGAGAAGCAGTGCGGTTGGACCCGGAGTTCGCTCTTGCTTGGGCGCTGCTATCCAGTGTGGATGCGGTCGGCTACCTCACAACTACTCTTCAACCAACAGTCGCCCTTCGTGAGGAAGCACGGCAGGCAGCCGAAACCGCGCTGAGCCTTCGACCCAATCTGGGCGAGGCCGTATTGGCCAAGGGCAACTACCACTACTTCTGCCTAAGGGATTACGACACCGCCATGCGTTACTTTGAGCAAGCGCGTCAGTTCTTGCCCAATAGCAGCCAGATTCCTGAATCGCTGGCCTATGTGGCTCGGAGGCGAGGCCAGTGGGACCGGAGCGAATCGTACTTCAACGAAGCCGAGCGGCTTGCCCCCCGCGACGCTAATCTACTGGCCCAGCACGGGATTTCCTATGTGAGCCTTCGCCGTTTCCCAGAAGCCCTGCGGAAGTTTGATGAGGTCCTCAATATCACACCCGACGATGTGGATACGCTGGCAACAAAGGCAGCTATCGCACAAGCCCAAGGCGATCTGCCACGTGCTGCGGCGCTTCTCGCTCCACTCCGCCCCGCGGCCGACCTCAACCAGGCTTTGGAAACACAGGTTTACCAGGCTATTCTGGAGCGCCGCCCTGCACCGGTCATTCCTCTGCTGAAGGAAATACTCGACAATCCTGATCCTTCCTTGGGCTATTTCAACGGTGAACTGCGCTTTTGGTTAGGCTGGGCGCAAGAAGTCGCCGGCGACCATGCTACTGCCCGGGAAACTTGGCGACAGGCGCGCGGCGAACTGGAATCTTTCCTCAAAGAACAGCCGGAAAATGGTAGGCTCATTGGAGATCTCGCGCTAACCAATGCCGGTCTCGGTGATAAAGTCGCCGCCTTGGCTCTGGCCGAGCGGGCTATAGCCGCGATCCCGATTGAGAAAGATGCCAATTATGGTCCCTTTCCGCTGGAAATCCTCGCTCGGGTAGCGGCACAGGTGGGAGAGCCGGATCGCGCCATTGCCGTTTTACAGAAACTGCTCTCGATACCGTACAATGGCGCGCTTGGTGAAAACGTGCCGCTCACGCCTGCGCTGCTCCGGCTCGATCCAATGTTCGATCCGCTTCGGACTAATCCCGCTTTCCAAAAACTCTGCGAGGAAAAGCAGCCGTGAAGACACGAATTACACGAATCCTC